>JBEIPT010000214.1:0-6642 GCA_040376895.1 Lysobacteraceae bacterium
AGCTCTTTGAATGTTGCTGGAACAATTTCCTGAAGCGAACGTTCCACGGAGTGTCGTCAAGGCCCGAACGAAGTATGCCGTTTTTCGAGCATACAAAAAGCTCGCAATGACGGCTCTTTCGCGGCCAAAGCCACGGTGCCACGGGTCCACGATGCCACGAACCCGCCAAAGCCCTCCCCGATGTTCGGGGAGGGTTGGGAGGGGTTTAGGCAAGTTCTTCTGCCCTTGGTACTTCGCGACAGCGAAGCACCAAGGAGGGGTTTAGGCAAGTTCTTCTGCCCTTGTGCTTCGCGCAGCGAAGCACAAGGGATCAATTCGCCTTGTGGATCGCGCGCTTGTCGACTGCCAACGCGGCTTCGTGCACTGCTTCCGAGAGGGTCGGATGGGCGTGGCAGATGCGTGCGAGGTCTTCGGCGGAGCCGTGGAATTCCATCGCGACCACGGCTTCGTGGATCATTTCCGACACACACGCGCCAACCATGTGAACCCCGAGGATCCGGTCGGTTTCGGCATGGGCGATGACTTTCACCATGCCGGCGGTTTCGTTCATGGCGACTGCACGACCGACCGCTGCAAACGGGAACGAGCCGGTCTTGTACGGCACGCCATCGGCCTTGAGCTGCTGTTCGGTCTTGCCGACCCAGGCCACTTCCGGCTCGGTGTAGATGACCCACGGCACGGTGTCGAGATTGACGTGTCCGGGTTTGCCGGCGATGACTTCGGCGACGGCGATGCCTTCTTCCGAGGCCTTGTGCGCCAGCATCGGGCCACGGACGCAGTCACCGATGGCCCACACGCCTTCGGCGCCGGTCCAGCAATGTTCGTCGACCAACACGCGACCGCGCTCATCCAGCTTGACGCCGGTGCCTTCGCCCAACAGTCCTTCGGTATGGGCACGACGACCCACGGCCACGAGCAGTTTGTCGACGACGATGGCCTTGTCGCCATCCTTGTCGGTGTAATTGAGGTGCACTTCACCGCCCTTCAGCTCGGCTTTCGAGACCTTGGCATTGAGATGGATCTTCAGGCCCTGCTTGTCGAACTCGCGTTTCGCGGTCTTGGCGATATCGGCGTCGGCGGCAGCGAGGAAGTCAGGCAGCGCTTCCAGCACCGTGACCTCGGAACCGAGGCGCTTCCAGACTGAACCGAGCTCAAGGCCAATCACGCCAGCGCCGATGACGCCGAGGCGCTTCGGCACTGCGTTCACATCGAGTGCGCTGGCATTGTCGAGGATGTACTGGCCGTCGAATTTGGCAAACGGCAGCTCGATCGGCTTCGAACCGGTCGCGATGATCACGTTCGTGGCGCTGAGCACCTGCTTGCTGCCATCGGCAGCCGTGACTTCAACCTGACGATTCGGCAGCAGCTTGCCGCGACCGGCAAACGGCGTGACCTTGTTCGCCTTGAACAGCATCGTGATGCCGCCGGTGAACTGCTTCACGATCTTGTCCTTGCGCGCGACCATCGCCGGAATGTCGATCTTCGCGTTGTCGGCGCTGATGCCGTGATCCTTGAACGCATGCGTCAGGTTGTGGAACTGCTTCGACGAATCCAGCAGCGCCTTCGACGGGATGCAGCCGACATTGAGACAGGTGCCGCCGAGCGCGGGTTTGCCGTCCTTGCCGATGAAGTCGTCGATGCAGGCCGTTTTCAGGCCAAGCTGGGCTGCGCGGATCGCGGCGACATAACCGCCGGGGCCGGCGCCGATCACGATGACATCGTATGAAGTGCTCATTGGGCGTGTCCTTGTCGGTCGCTTGGCTTACAGGCCAAGCAACATGCGGTGCGGATTTTCGAGCTGGTTCTTGATGTCGACCAGGAACAGCACGGCGTCCTTGCCATCGATGATGCGATGGTCGTAGCTGAGCGCGACGTACATCATCGGTGCAGCAACCACCTGGCCGTTCTCCACGATCGCACGCTCCTTGATGGCGTGCATGCCGAGAATCGCCGACTGCGGCGGATTCACGATCGGGGTCGAGAACAAGGAACCGAAGGTGCCGCCGTTCGTGATGGTGAACGTGCCGCCCTGAAGATCTTCCAGAGCGAGACCGCCCTCACGCGCTTTTTTCGCGTAACCGGCAATGGCTTTTTCGATGTCGGCAAAGCCCATCGTTTCGGCGTTGCGCAGCACCGGCGTGACCAGGCCTTTTTCGGTGGCGACGGCGATCGAGATGTCGCTGAAGCCGTGATAGACCACATCGTTGCCGTCGACCGAAGAATTGATGATCGGTGCACGCTTCAGCGCGTCGGCCGCAGCCTTGACGAAGAAGCTCATGAAGCCGAGTTTGATGCCGTGCGCCTTTTCGAATGCTTCGCCATGCGCCTTGCGCATGTCGCCGACGGCCTTCAGGTTGATCTCGTTGAACGAGGTCAACATGGCGATCGAGTTCTTCGACTGCATCATGCGCTCGGCGATGCGTGTGCGCATGCGCGTCATCGGCACGCGTTGTTCGCTGCGCGCACCAGCCGGAATGGCCACGGTGGCTGCGGGAGCGGGCGCGGGTGCTGCCGGTGCAGGTGCGGCGGCCGGTGCTTTGGCTGCCGGCTGAATGGTGCCGCCACTGCGCATGAAGTTGACCAGATCTTCCTTGGTGACCTGTCCACCGCGACCGGTGCCGGCAACCTGACCGGCATCGAGCTTGTTTTCTTCGGCCACGCGCCGACCGGCGGGCGACAGTTCGACCGATGCTGCGGCAGGTGCAGCATGTGCGGCAGCCTGTGGTGCGGCAGCGGCGGGCGCTGGGGCAGCGGCCACGGCGCCGGCTTCGATGACCGCGATCAGTTCCTGCGAACCGACGGTATCGCCAGTCTGCTTGATGATCTGCTTGATCACACCATCAGCCGGTGCCGGCACTTCCAGCACGACCTTGTCGGTTTCCAGGTCAACCAGGTTTTCGTCACGGCGCACGGAATCACCGACCTTCTTGTGCCAGGTGGCGATGATGGCGTCGGAGACCGATTCGGGCAGGACCGGAACTTTGACTTCGATGGACATGGCTTTACCTCTTGGGATTCGGTTATTCGATGATTCGGTTTGGACGACCGTCAGTCTTCGGCGTGGGCGCCATTCAATTTGGCGGTCAACGCCTGCGCCAGCAACTCGGCCTGCTCGACCACATGCGTGGCGAGTTTGCCGCAGGCAGGCGCCGCCGAGCGCGCGCGCCCGGCGTAATGCAATTTGTGCTGGGCGCCCATGCTGGCATTCAGATGGTGGCCAATCTGGTACCAGGCACCCTGGTTCATCGGTTCTTCCTGGCACCAGATCAAGTCTTTTGCCTTCGGGAACCGCGCCAGTTCGGCCTTCAGTTCGGCACGCGGGAACGGATAGAGCTGTTCGACGCGAACGATTGCGACATTGTCGAGCGCACGCTTTTCGGCTTCTTCGAGCAGGTCGTAGTAGACCTTGCCGGCGCAGACGACCACACGGGTCACCGCGTCGGCGTTCTTTGCAAACGTGTCCGGAATCAGGTTCTGGAACTGCCCGTCCTGCAAGTCATCAAGTGTCGACGTCGACAGACGGTGACGCAGCATCGATTTCGGCGTCATGACCACCAGCGGCTTGCGCACGTCACGCAGCATCTGACGACGCAACAAATGGAACATCTGCGCCGGAGTGGTCGGCGTGACCACCTGCATGTTGTTGACCGCACAGAGTTGCAGGAATCGTTCGAGGCGCGCCGAGGAGTGCTCGGGGCCCTGGCCTTCGTAGCCGTGCGGCAGGAACAACACAAGGCCGCACAGACGACCCCACTTGGCTTCACCGGAACTGATGAACTGATCGATGACAACCTGGGCGCCGTTCGCGAAATCGCCGAACTGACCTTCCCAGATCACCAGGGTGCCGGGATCGGTTGTCGAGTAGCCGTACTCGAATGCCATCACCGCTTCTTCGGACAGCAGGGAGTCGATGACCACGACGGAACCCGGCTGTGGAGCCAGTTCGGCGAGCTTGAGGCGTGCTTCGCCTGTCTTCTGGTCGTGGGTGACGGCATGGCGATGGAAGAACGTGCCACGTCCGGCATCCTGGCCGACCAGGCGGAGCTTGGTGCCTTCGTCGACGAGCGTCGCGTAGGCGAGCGTCTCGGCATAACCCCAGTCCATACGAAGCTCACCGGCCTGCATCTTCAGGCGGTCTTCGTAGACCTTGGCCACACGGGGGTGCAGGCTGGCGTCCGCGGGCTGGGTATTGATTCGCGCAGACAGGTCCTGAAGGCGCGCACGCGGCACGCCGGTCGGCACGGTGTCGGCCAGTCGCGCACCCAGATGGCGATGCCACTCGATGATCGGCAGGTTCGGATCGGCCTGCGTCAGCTCAGCCATTGCCTTGCCTTCATCCATGCCCTGCCGGTACGCGTCGACCAGCGCCTTGGCGGCATCGGACGAGGTGGTGCCATCGGCGGACAAGGTCGCGGCGTACAGTTCGCGCGTGGTCTTGCGGGCACGGATGTTCTGGTACATCAAAGGCTGCGTCGCAGCCGGTTCGTCGGCTTCGTTGTGGCCGTGGCGGCGATAACAGACCAGATCGATCACCACATCGCGCTTGAACCGCTGGCGATATTCGAAAGCCAGTTCGGCCACGAACACGCAGGCTTCCGGATCATCACCGTTCACATGGAACACCGGACAGTTGACGATCTTGGCGACGTCGGTGCAGTAGTACGTGGAACGGGTGTCGTCGGGACGCGAGGTGGTGAAACCGACCTGATTGTTGACGACGATGTGCACGGAGCCGCCGACCTTGAAGCCACGCGCCTGCGACATGTTGAACAGTTCCATGACCACACCCTGCCCGGCAAACGCCGAGTCACCGTGGATCAGAACCGGCATGACCGAGTTGCCGCTGTCGTCCTGGCGGCGCGATTGGCGCGCACACACGGAACCAACGACCACCGGGTCGACAATTTCGAGATGCGACGGGTTGAACGCCAGCGCCAGATGCACCGGGCCACCCGCGGTGGCGACGTCGGCGGAATAACCCATGTGGTACTTCACGTCACCGGAGTGTGCCGGGTCGTGCGCTTCTTCCTTGGCCTTGCCTTCGAACTCGGCGAACAACACGTTCGGCGACTTGCCCAGGACATTCACGAGCACGTTCAGGCGACCGCGATGGGCCATGCCGAGGACAATTTCCTTCACGCCATTGCGGCCGCCGTGCTGGATGATCGCGTCGACCATCGGAATCAGGGCGTCGCCGCCTTCCAGCGAAAAGCGCTTCTGACCGACGTACTTGGTGTGCAGGAATCGCTCGAGGCCTTCGGCCGCGGTGAGGCGGTCGAGGATGCGTTGTTTCTTGCCGGCATCGAAGCCGAAACGGCCGGCTGCGCGTTCGAGCTTGTCCTGAATCCACAGGCGCTGCTCGGTATCGTCGATGTGCATGAACTCGGCACCGATCGACTGCGTATAGGTGGCCTGCAGGCGGCCGAGCAGATCCTTGAGTGGCGCACGCGCGCCCGGCTCATGGTTCACGCCGGTGGAGAATTCCGTTTTCAGATCGGATTCGCCGAGGCCGTGGAACGAGAGTTCCAGATCGGGCGATGGCAGCTTGGTCATCATCCCGAGTGGGTCGAGATTGGCACGCAGGTGGCCGCGCGCCCGGTAGGCGTTTGCGAGCCGTTGCACCTGACCCTGGCGGTCGGCGTAGTCGTTGTTGGTCGGGGCAGTCGCCAGCCGAGCGGCCAACGGCCGTTTGGCATCCAGCGCGAACGCATCGATGACCGGACCATGGGCCTTGTCGCCACGGGCGTTCAGCGACTCGAAATAGGTGCGCCATTCAGCGGACACCGAAGCCGGATCGGCCAACCAGGATTCAAACAGGCCATCTACATAAGCCTGATTGCCGGTACCCAATTCGGAAGATCGACGAAACTGCTCGAGCAAACTCACATCCGTTCTCGCTTCAAGGGTTCGTGCCGCGCCAAAGCCGCGGCCGCAGGGGACTGAGGAGTATAGCCGGGGGGCCATTCAACGCGCCAAGGTCGGGACCGGGGCGAACTGCGGGCAATTCGGGAATTGTTCATGACTTTTTGCCACGACGAGGCTGTAGAAAAGCAGGCTCGACCGAGAGCCATGGATGGCTCGCCCGCAAATGAATCACGCAAGTGATTGATTTGGCGTGAGCGAGTCCGGACCTGCGCCGGACTCGCGATGTACAAAAAGTACATGATGTACTTTTTGTACAGCTACGACGGGTGGCCCGTTGGACCCGACCGGACTGTCATCGAAGCCACACGGCCCGGTCATGATCGAGTCATGGACAGCGCCGAGCATCGCCCGATACCCCCTCCAGAGCCTCCAGCATGTCCTCCAGCCGCTTGCTCGATCGTCTCAACCAGCGTGTTTTTGATGCCGTCGCCGGCCGGAACCTGGTCTACAACACCTGCTGGGAAGACCCGGCAGTCGACCGGGAAATCCTCGGTCTGCAGGCGGATTCCGACCTTTTGGTCATCACCAGCGCCGGATGTAATGCCCTCGACTATTTGCTGGCCGGCGCCCGCACCGTTACGGCCGTGGACGCCAATCCGCGCCAGAACGCCCTGCTGGAACTGAAGGTTGCAGCCATCCGCAATCTGGATGATGAGCAGGTGTTCGCGATGTTCGGTCGGGGTCGGCTGGACACGATCGAGACCGTATTCGATCGCC
>JBEIPT010000299.1:0-4837 GCA_040376895.1 Lysobacteraceae bacterium
CATCGGCTCTGAAACGTATGCAATCGAGACAGCGCAGAGCCCAGAATTTTCTGCAAAACTGACGCGGCACGCATGGCGGGGTCTCCTCAAGAATTGGCGTTCGAGAGGAAAAAAACCACGCCATGCGTGCTGTTTTCGCCTAAAAATATTCCGCAAGTGCTTGCTCTGCAAGCAGAATTTGTGGGGAAACCTCAGGCTGAAGCCGCTCCCACAGGTTGATCCTTGAAGTACCAATTTGCCGCATAAGCCCTCCCCCGATGTCGGGGGAGGGTTGGGTGGGGGCTTAGGCAGGCACTGCGCCCTTGTGCTCCGCGCCCCAGCGCGCAGCACGAGGGTTTAGGCAAGCACGTCGCCTTTGTAGTTCGCTACGCGAACTACAAAGGATCCAGCTGTGGCATGACGGTTGCCTGACTATCAAAGCGATCACCGAAGACCGCGCCGCCGAGGAACAGGTATAGGCTCTCGCCGAAGATCACCGTCCGCGCATTGCCGAGATCGTCGAGATCTCCGGCCGGAAGGTCCGCCGGGATACTGCGTGCTTCGGTGATGGAACCAGTAGTCTGGTTGGCACGGAGTCGCAGCACCGAGATCGGCTGCAGAATCCAGGGCGAGTCGATTCCGGAAATCACCATCGGCGTACTGAAGCGGATTTCCTGCGAATTGACCGCATACGACGCCAATGCGTGCGGTTCGTTCAGCAAAGGCATGCGGCTGTTTGAACCACCAAAATGAAAGCGTTGACGCTCTTGTAATGGCGATCCGCTGGCGACGGTGTCGAACAGGCTCAGCTTGAGACTTTCCGGCGCAAACCAGACAAAGCTGGTGGGGTCGACTTCATATCCGAATCCAAGCAGACGTCCATCCGGCAGCGGGTGCAGGTATTCCGAATAACCACTGACATCCACCTCGCCGACAATCTTCGGGTCGTCGGCGTTGGACAGGTCCACTTCGTACAGCGGATCGACCTGGCGGAAGGTCACCAGATGCAGACGGTCGCCACGCAGGCGCACGCCGTAGACCGTCTCCATCGGATGTCCGAGTGACTCGGGACGCGTGGCGTTGGGCAGTCGCACGTGCTCCAGGAGTCGTCGCGACTGCGGGTCTTCACGCAGTACCGTCAACAACGCGGCGCTCACCGGATCATCTGCCTGTCGATCACGCAAGGTTGTCACCACTCGCAAGTCGGTGCCCTTCTCCTGCAGATTCCACGTGGCCTTGTTGCCGGCGCCGATGCTGCCGCGAACGTCAGCACTACCGCGCCACGATAGATCCGAAGCGGACAACTTGTGCACGTTCGTCACCGTGCGATAGGCAACGATCTGATTGTCGGTGCCGAAGCGCAGCGGATCGCTCCGGTTCGACGCCAGATAGACCGAATCGGCAGTCGCATACATGCTGGCCTGGTTTTGCAGCATCGAGAAATGTCGCACCTGCTCCGGAGCAGCGATCGGAATCCGGTGCACCGATACGACCGTGGTGCCCAATGTGCCCGGCTGGAATCCACCCAGCCAGGTGTTGTCGGCGCGCAGCAGCGGTTGCGCGGCGCTCTGACCGACGCGCCAGTACGGACGATGCACGCGTGTCGCCGGGCTGGCCGGATTCGGCACCTGCAGCAGTGAACTGTTGGTGAGCAACAGCAGCGTCTCGCCATTCCGGCGCAATGTGCCCGGACGAGCTTCGACGGTGTACTGCCAATCGATCCGCATCGACTCATCGGCGCCTATCCGCACGACCGTGATGGTGGTGCGCGGAGTCACCGTTACCGGCGCCGGACAACACGGAGCGAAGCCGTTCTGGCGGTTGCTGCTCAACAATGCGAAGCGGTGGTCCGTGCCCTGTTTCGGCAACGCAAGCACCTGTTCGGCATGTTGCCATTCCGGCAACGGCAATACTCGAATGGTTTGCGCTTGGGCTTGATCCGGGTGAATGCGGGTCAGGTGGAACTCACCCAAACGGATCGCCGGTTGTGTGAAGGTGGTGCCCAGTGCACGATGCACGACCAGATCATCGCTGCGCGCCAGCACGTCACCTTCATCGATACCGGCTTCCTGCGTGTTGGTCAGGCTGCCCCCGGGTCCGCCTTGGGCGCCGGGCGGCAGGGGCGAGAAGTCCAAACATTCGAACGGCAACTCGGGCTGCCCACCCTGCACGAGGTTAAAATAGTCTTCCAGAGCCGCTTCGCTGTGGAACGGCCGGGCATCGCTGATCCGTTCGCGACCTGAAGCCGGCTCGCCCAGATTTCCGTACACGGCATGGTCATGAAACGACGATGAACTGCCGCCTTCGAAGCCAGGCTTGAGATCAAGCAGCGCCGAGATTTCGCGCTCGTTCCGGGGCTGGATGGACATCGAGCCGGCATCACTGGCGACCACGACACATGGTCCCTGATCACAATTGCGGCGATAGCGTCGTGCCGGGAAGGACTTCGGATCATTGGGCTGGGAGAGCTTGTAACCCAACCACCAACGCGGCTCGCCAAGCTCATCATAGGCCGTAGCCAGTACCGCCAGTGTCGGCCCTTGCGTCAGCAACGCCATGCCGAATCCGGGTTTGGCGTCGTTCAACCACAGGCCGGAGTAATCGTCGACGGAGCTGGCTGTGGTTTGCAGCACACGCCGGATCTGTCGGTTGGTGGTCACGCCGCGCAGAGTCAGGCGCAGAGTGGCCGAGTGTTCGTCGATCCGAACCAGATCGAGCGCGCCGATGGTCGTCAGACTTGTGACCTCACTGGCCACCGGATCCCAACGGGTCCGGACGAGGTCGGCTTGCAGGCGCTGTGCTGAACGTGGACCCACACCGACACTCCACTCGTCGCGGCCGGTGGCGTCGAAACCGGCCATCAAGGCCACCGATTGTGTCCCGGAGTGGGTGATCGCCAGACCCCAGCCGGGCTCGGCGGGGTCGTACCACCACTCAGCCACACGTCGGCCTTCCGGTGCGGTGACGTGAGTCTGCGCCTGCGCGGCGACGGCGCCGAACAGCAGGAGCAGACAACACAGGTCTTGCAGCAAACGTTTCATGGACATTCCTTGTGGGTTGACGGCTCGGAGTTCCGAGGGCTTCCCTGTCCTGGACGCAGCGGGGTGAAGGTTCCCCCAATCACGGGGACAATATCGACATCATCCGGCGACCGCGCCGACCAATCAAGTCGATTGCTGCACGGTTCCGCACGCGACTGCGATTCGTTCAGCCTTCTCGCCCGGCAAACGCAGGATTGCCGTTTTTCAGCAAACTGCTAGCCTCGACAGTCAACAAAGAGTGAAACCGGAATAAGCGAGGGATTATGGTTGGCAGTGTGGTGTTCGGCATGTTCGGCCTCTCCGTCCTGATCGGACTGGCCTGGGTGTTCTCCAACAATCGCGGGCGCGTGGACTGGAAACTGGTCGGGACAGGCGTGGCACTGCAGATCGCGTTCGCCGCGGTGGTGCTGCTGGGCCACAAGATGATCCCGACCTATGAATCGATACTTGGCAGTATCGGCGTCGTCGGTATCTGGCGACCGCTGATCCTGACCCTGATCGGCTTGAGCATCGCGTTGTATATCCTGAGCGGCCGCGAGATCGACGGGCCAACCTCGAACAAACTGCAGACCGGAGGCCATGTTCTGCTCGGCTTGGCCGCCCTGCTCGGTCTGCCGCTGTTTGCCGAAGCGTTCGATGCGCTTGGCCATGGCTTCGTGAAGTTGTCCTCGTTCACTGCCCAGGGCGCCACATTCATCTTGGGTGACGTGGCACGGGCAGAAAAACTGGGCTTCATCTTCGCGTTCCAGGTTTTGCCAACGGTGATCTTCTTCGCCGCGTTCATGGCGATCCTGTACCACCTCGGCATCATGCAGGCGATCGTGCGAGCGATGGCCATCGGCATCACCAAAGTCATGCGCGTCTCCGGCGCCGAAACCACCAGTGTCTGCGCCAGCATCTTCATCGGCCAGACCGAGGCACCGCTGACCGTTCGCCCGTACATCAGCAAGATGACCGACTCCGAACTCCTGACCATGATGATCGGCGGCATGGCCCATATCGCTGGCGGCGTGATGATCGCGTACATCACGATGCTGGGCGGACCGGATCCGGAACAACAGGCCATTTTCGCCAAACACTTCCTCGCTGCATCGATCATGGCCGCACCGGCGACGCTACTGATCGCGAAGATTCTGGTGCCTGAAGTCGGCGAACCGCTCACTCGCGGCACGGTCAAGGTGGAAGTGGAGAAAACGGCAGCAAACGTCATCGACGCCGCCGCGGCTGGTGCATCCGACGGCATGAAGCTCGCGATCAACATCGCCGCCATGCTGCTGGCCTTCATCGCACTGATCGCTTTGCTGAATGCCGTGATCGGTTGGTTCGGCGATGTTTCGGGCATCAACAGCATGCTCAGTGTCGGCAAGGATGTGCCAGTGGTGCTGAGCCTCAACTACATCCTCGGCCAGATCCTCGCGCCGATCGCCTGGATCATCGGCGTGCCCTGGTCTGAAGCACAGACCGCCGGCGCACTGATCGGCCAGAAAGTCGTGCTGAACGAGTTCATTGCGTACTCTGAACTGGCCGCCACTCCGGTCGGTGCAGGTGTCGGCGCCATCAGCGCCCACACCAAACTGATCATGACCTACGCCCTGTGCGGCTTCGCGAACTTCGCGTCGATCGCGATCCAGATCGGTGGCATCGGTGGCCTCGCGCCTGATCGCCGCACCGACCTGGCCCGTTTCGGCATGCGCGCCGTGCTGGGCGGCTCGATCGCCACGTTCATGACCGCCACGATCGCCGGGGTGCTGTCGCAGTTTGCCGGGTGACCAACAGCCGGAGTCCGAGGCAAGCAGAAGATTGCCACAGCCCGCTGC
>JBEIPT010000618.1:0-1602 GCA_040376895.1 Lysobacteraceae bacterium
CAGCAGCCGGGCGAAGTTTTCGGGGGCGACATAACCCTGACGTTTGACGATCTCGCGACCTTCGGAGTCGAAGACGATCGTCGCCGGCCAGCCCCAATCCCGATATCGGTTGGCCAGGTCGGGACGCAGATCCTGGTCGATCCGGAGCGGCACATAATGCCGGTCGATCAGTTCCCGAACCTCAGCGGCACCATAGGTCTTCTGGTCCATCACATGACACCAGTGACACCACACGGCCTCCAGGTACAACAGGACGAATCGCTGTTCCTTGTGAGCCTGCGCAAATGCTGCCCGATCGTCACGTTGCCAGGTAATCCCCCCGGTTTCGCCCGCGCAGGATGGACTTGGGACCAAAACGACCAGTATTGCGAACAGGCAGGAATACAGGGCACGCATCGGCAATCTCCAGGGACAATGGTTCGGACCGGGTTGGCGTACGGGGCATTTCATGGTCTTTGGAGCCCCGCGGGCCTGCACCATTCTGAACCGAATGAACGCCACATGGGCCAAACGGCTCAACTTCCTCGGGAATTTCAGGCACCATTCGGGAAGCGCCCCGTAAGCTCGGGGTCACAGTCTGGAGTCCTCCCATGCGCAGAACCTTGCCCCTGATCGCCCTGATCCTTTCCGGAACCAGCCAGGCCCAGTCGCCCGAGCGCTGGAACGGCCCCGAACCGCGTGAAAACGTCACGATGGCGTATGCCGACGTGCTGCGCGTGGATCCGATCTACGAGACATTCTACGTGCGGGAACCGCGTGAAGAGTGCCGTGAAGTGCCGACCCGTTACACGGAGCGCCGTGGTGGTGACCCCACCGGTGGCACGATCCTGGGCGCACTGATCGGTGGTGCCATTGGCAATCAGGTTGGCAAGGGCGACGGCCGTCGCGCAGCCACGGTTGCCGGCGCAGTCATCGGTGGTGCGATTGGCCACGATGTCGACAAGAACAACGGTTCACAAGGCGGCCGGATCGTGGAAGGCACAAGCCAGGATTGCCGCGTGGTCGAGGTTGAGCGCGAGGATCGCCGCGTGGCCGGGTATGACGTGGAATACCGCTATCGAGGCGAGGTGTATCTGTCGCGTCTGGACTACGACCCGGGGGAGCGCTTGCGCGTTCGCGTTTCGGTCGAGCCGATCGAGTAAGTCGACTTGGCGGACAAGCCCGGCCAGCAAGCGCTGGCCCTGTTCGATTTTGACGGCACGATCACCACGCGTGAGTTGATGCCGGACTTCATGCGCTTTGCCGTGCCGAAACACCGGCTCGTGGCCGGCTATCTGCTGCTGTGGCCGCTGATCTTGGGCTACAAGCTCAAATGGGTCAGCGGCATCCTCATGCGCCGGGCCATAGTCTGGTTGGGTTTTCGCGGCATGGCCGAAACCGCTTACGAGCAATTGGGCCAGCGATTCGCGGCGGACGTGATTCCTGTGGCACTACGCCCGGAAATGCTCGCGAAAATTGCTTGGCATCGGGCCGAGGGGCACCGTCTCGTGGTGGTGTCGGGTGCACTGGACGTTTACCTCAATCATTGGTGTGCGGCTCAGGGTCTGGAACTGGTTTGCTCGGCCCTGGAAGTCAGGGCAGGGCGTCTGACCGGTCGATATC
>JBEIPT010000592.1:0-1830 GCA_040376895.1 Lysobacteraceae bacterium
AGACCACGCAGCAAGGCCGGAATCCGCGCCCCGCGTGTCCCGAAGGACGCACGCAGCAGGACCGGAAACGGAATGCCATGTTTGGTGCCGGCATGGCCAATCAAAAGCATCGGAACCAGCACGATCATGTTGGCGAGCAGGATCGTGAAGATCGCTTCCTTCCAGTTCATGCCCTCGCTGACGAGCCCTGCAGCCAGCATGTAGGCGGGCACACACACGACCATGCCCACCCACAGCGCGGCGATCGCTTTCCAGTCCCAGGTCCGCTCGGCCGACGACACCGGCTGCAGGTCGGCGTTACTGAGGTCGCTGTCGGCATCCACCTGGTGATCCACTGCCATGGCCTTCGTTCGCATGGTCAGGCCTTCTGGCTCATTGGATTGTTGGGATGCGTCGTCCAATTCTGGAACGACCCATCATCGACACGCTCCATCGTGATGCAGTCGTCCACAGGGCAGACATGCATACACAGGTTGCACCCGACACACTCGGCATCGACCACTTCGAACAACCGCTTGCCATCCCGTTCGGCAGTGATGGCCTGATGTGAGGTGTCCTCGCAGGCAATGTGGCAAAGACCACACTTGATGCAGAGATCCTGATTGATGCGCGCCTTGATGTCGTACTTGAGGTTCAGGTACTTCCAGTCGGTGACGTTGCCGATGGCCTTGCCGCGGAAGTCCTCGATGGTCTTGTAGCCCTTCGAGTCCATCCAGTGCGACAGACCGCTGATCATGTCGTCGACGATCCGGAAGCCATAGTGCATCGCCGCCGTACACACCTGCACGGTGCCTGCACCAAGGGAAATGAACTCTGCCGCATCACGCCAGGTACCGATGCCGCCAATCGCGCTGATGGGCAGACCATGCGTGATCGGATCACGGGCGATTTCGGCAACCATGTTCAGCGCGATCGGGCGCACGGCCGGGCCACAGTAGCCGCCGTGGGTGCCCTTGCCATCCACCGTCGGCGTCGGTGCCATCAGGTCGAGATCGATCGTCGTGATCGAGTTGATCGTATTGATCAGACTCACAGCATCGGTGCCGCCCGCTTTCGCCGCGCGCGCCGGATAACGCACGTCGGTGATGTTCGGCGTGAGCTTCACGATACACGGCAGTTTTGAATACTGCTTTACCCAGGCCGCGACCATCTGGATGTACTCGGGCACCTGGCCAACGGCCGAACCCATGCCACGTTCACTCATGCCGTGCGGGCAGCCGAAGTTCAGCTCGACGCCATCGGCACCGGTGTCTTCAACCATGGGCAGGATGTACTTCCAGGACTCTTCGTCACACGGCACCATCAAGGACACGACCATCGCACGATCCGGCCAGTCGCGTTTGACCTGACGGATCTCGTCCAGGTTCACGCGCAGCGGACGATCGGAGATCAGTTCGATGTTGTTGAGTCCGGCCATACGCTGGCCATTCCACTGCACCGCCCCGTACCGCGAACTCACGTTCACGACCGGTGGGTCGAGCCCAAGCGTTTTCCAGACCACACCACCCCAACCGGCTTCGAAGGCGCGGATGACGTTGTAGGCCTTGTCGGTCGGCGGCGCAGACGCCAGCCAGAACGGATTCGGCGATTTGATGCCGATGAAGTTGGTCGAAAGATCAGCCATGGTGGACTCCTCAGCCTTGGCTCAAATAAGCATGGATGGCGGCCGCCGCGGCTTTGCCGTCGGCAACGGCCTGGACAGTCAGGTCGGTTTTGCCACCGACACAATCGCCGCCCGCATAAACACCCGGCACACTCGTGGCGCCCTGTTCATCGGCGACAATCCGCCCGTTCTTCGTGACCGGCCCATCCAGATCGGATTCGATCAAG
>JBEIPT010000037.1:0-14441 GCA_040376895.1 Lysobacteraceae bacterium
CGGCAAGGTCGCCGATCCCGGTTTGCTGTCGACGGCGCCCGGTACCGGGGAGATCAGTGCAGCGCCGGTTTCGGTCTGCCACCAGGTATCGATGATCGGGCAACGTGATTCGCCGACGACACGGTGATACCAGGACCATGCTTCCGGATTGATCGGCTCGCCCACGGTACCGAGCAGGCGCAGGGACGCACGCGAGGTCTTGAGCACCGGCTCATCCCCCTCGCGCATCAGGGCGCGGATTGCCGTGGGCGCCGTGTAGAACAGCGTGACCGCATGACGATCCACCACCTGCCAGAACCTCGAGACATCGGGATAACTGGGCACACCCTCGAACATCAGCGTGGTGGCGCCATTCGCCAACGGACCGTAGACCACATAACTGTGACCGGTGACCCAACCCACATCGGCCGTGCACCAGTACACATCGTCGGGCTTCAGGTCGAACAACAGTTCATGCGTGTAACTGGCCCACACCAGGTAACCACCGGTGGTGTGCAGAACTCCTTTGGGTTTTCCGGTTGAGCCCGAGGTGTAGAGGATGAACAGAGGATCTTCCGCTGCCATCGACTGCGGCTGATGCACATCAGGTTGGCTCGCGACCAGATCTTCCAGCCATCGGTCGCGGGCGTGCCAGGAAATGGCGTTGCCGACGTGACGAACGACGATGACGGCCTCGACGCAATCCGTGCCGGCCTCCGCAAGCGCCGCATCAACGTTGGCCTTCAAGGCCAACACTTTGCCACCGCGGAAACCGCCATCAGCTGTGATGACCAGTTTTGAACCACAGTCGGCGATCCGACCCGCCAGCGCATCCGGCGAAAAGCCACCAAAAACCACCGAGTGAATCGCACCGACGCGTGCACAAGCCAGCATGGCCACCGCCGCATCGGGAATCATCGGCATGTACAAGGTGACGCGGTCGCCCTTGCCGACGCCAAGCGCGCTCAGCGCGTTGGCCAACCTGCAAACCCGGGCATGGAGTTCGCGATAGCTGATCCGCTCCGGCTCGCGGGCGGGATCGTCCGCTTCGAAGATGATTGCGGTCTTGTCGGGCTGCGTGGCCAGATGTCGATCAAGGCAGTTCACGGAGACGTTGAGTTGCCCATCCTCGTACCAGCGGATGCGGAAGTCCTCACGCCGAAAGCTCACATCCTTGGCGCGACTCGGCGCACGGTCCCAGTTCAGTCGCTGGGCCAGATCCAGCCAATGACGTTCGGGGTCGTCGGAAACAAGGGCATGCGCGGATTGAAGTTGCCGAAAATCGACATTGGCCTTCGCCGCAAATGGAGCGGGTGGTGGGTAACGCATGGACATAGGACCTCCTGCAGCAATGACCCCATTTCAGCTTGAAGTGCCTGCCATGGGTATTCGACCAAAGGTGAATATCGCCCGGATGAACTTGGGCGAATGATTCACGGCGTCCGGCGGGGGAGGAAGGCGTGGCGAGGGATCGCCGCCACGCGCAGGTCCGCCGAACACGTCGATCCATGATTTCGGGAGTCCCCAATGAGCGTTCGACCCGCCCAACATGCACTGGTCCTGGCCCTGATCGCCTGTGGTATTGGCCAGGCGGCCACTGCCCAGGACGCTGGCCAGCCCAGCATCGAAGACCGTATCGCCGCAATGGAAGCAACCATTGCGGAACTCAAGACCGAACTCGCCGCCAGCAAGGCTCAGGCCGCTGCTGCGACTGCTTCGACGGCAACCACCGCCGCGCCAGCCACACCCGCCATCCAGAAGACTCCGATCCTCACGGCAGCCTTGCCGAACTCGACCTTCAGCGCCGGCGGTTTCATCAAGCTGGACGGCATGTTGACCCGCTCGGACAGCGGCGAGATCGCCGATTCCAGCGCCGGGCGCACGTTCTACCTGCCCGGTGCAACACCGGTGGGCGGCGTCAGCGAAAGCACCGATCTCGACATGCATGCCCAATTCTCGCGACTATGGTTTGCTGCCGACAGCACGCTGGATTCCGGAGACAAGCTGCGTGGTTACGTGGAGTTCGATCTGTTCGGTGGCGCCCTCGGCTCCGAGGCCGCCACCAACACTTACGGACTGACCGTTCGACACGCGTGGGCCAGCTGGAACAAATGGCTGGTCGGCCAGACCTGGAGCAACTTCCAGGATGCCGCAGCACTGCCCGATTCAGTCGACTTCATCGGTCCGACCGAAGGCACCGTGTTTGTCCGGCAGGCTCAGGTTCGCTATACCAACGGGCCATGGTCGTTCTCGGCCGAGAACCCGGAAACGATCTACACGCCCACGAACGGAGGCGCGACGCGCATCAGCAGCGACGACAACAACATGCCCGACCTGACCGCGCGCTACACCCATAAAGGTGATTGGGGGCACTTCAGCGTGGGCGCCATCGCGCGGCAGATGAAGTACGACAATGCTGGTGCCTTGTCGGATGCAACGATCGGCGCCGGCGTAAGCGTGTCCGGTCGTTACGTGATCACGCCGACCGACGACATTCGCTACATGGTGACTGCCGGCTCCGGCATCGGGCGCTACATTGGCCTGGCCCTGGACACCGATGCAGTACTGACCAGCAACGGCGAACTCGAGAACAACGATGTCGTTGCCGGTTATGCCGGCTGGCGCCACGTGTTCTCGCCCAAGTGGCGCGGCAATCTGTTCGGATCATTTGCCGATTTTGATCACGACATCGCCAGCGGGGGTGCCGCGACTGCGCAATCGTATTCCATGCATGCCAACCTGATTTATTCCCCGGTTCCCAAGTTCGATGTCGGCGCTGAGTTCATCCACGCGAATCGCGAACTGGAGAACGGGCTCGACGGTGATCTCGACCGCCTGCACCTGCACGTCAAGTACAACTTTTGAGGAGCCCGAACATGGCCGCCGTTCTTCCGCACAAGCACACGCCTGCCGGTGAAATCACCGGCAATCACAAGAAGGTCATTTTCGCTTCCAGCCTCGGAACCGTTTTCGAGTGGTACGACTTCTACCTGTATGGCTCGCTCGCAGCCGTCATCGCCAAACAGTTCTTCTCGGGCCTCAACCCGACCAGCGCATTCATCTTCGCACTGCTCGCTTTTGCCGCTGGCTTTGCCGTTCGACCCTTCGGCGCGCTGGTATTCGGCCGACTCGGCGACATGGTGGGCCGCAAGCATACGTTCCTCATCACCATCGTGATCATGGGCCTATCGACGTTTCTGGTTGGCCTGCTGCCTTCCTATGACTCGATCGGTGTTGCCGCGCCCATCATCCTGATCGCCCTGCGCATGCTGCAAGGCCTTGCCCTGGGCGGTGAATACGGAGGTGCGGCCACCTACGTTGCCGAACACGCACCGGACGGAAAACGGGGTCTGTACACAAGCTTCATCCAGACCACTGCAACACTCGGTCTGTTCCTGTCCTTGCTGGTCATCCTCGGCTGCCGACTCGCACTCGGTCCGGAAGCGTTCGACGCATGGGGCTGGCGCCTGCCGTTCCTGCTCTCGGTGGTCCTGCTGGGCATGTCGGTCTACATCCGCCTGCAACTGAACGAGTCCCCGCTGTTCAAGCAGATGAAGGAAGAGGGAACCCATTCGAAGGCGCCACTCACCGACAGTTTCGCGAACTGGAAAAATGGTCGGATCGTCATCCTGGCGCTGCTGGGTGCCACTGCCGGTCAAGCCGTGGTTTGGTATGCAGGGCAGTTCTACGCACTGTTCTTCCTGACGCAGACGCTCAAAGTCGACCCGACCATGGCGAATCTGCTGATGTCCGCAGGCTTGTTGATCGGCACTCCGTTCTTCATCGTGTTCGGCTGGCTCTCCGATCGAATCGGCAGAAAACCCATCATCCTGGCCGGCTGCCTGATTGCCGCGCTGACTTACTTCCCGCTGTTTTCGGCGTTGACCCATTACGCCAATCCAGCGCTGGAAGCAGCGGCAAAAGCCAACCCGGTGGTTGTGGTGGCTGATCCTGAAAACTGCAGCTTCCAGTTCGATCCGATCGGAAAGACCGTGTTCAACAAGAGCTGCGACATCGCCAAGTCGGCGCTGGCGAAGAGTGGCGTCAGCTACAGCAACGAAGGTGCATCTGCCGGAACGGTCGCCACCATCAAGATTGGCGATACGGTTTTGGCCTCGTTCGACGGCACGACCATGGATGCCGCTGGCTTCAAGGCGGCCAGTGACCAGTTCGCAGCGCAGTTGAAGGGCGCACTCGTCACCGCCGGTTATCCCGAGAAGGCCGATTCCGCGCAGGTCAACAAACCCATGGTGATGCTGATCCTGGTGATTCTGGTGATCTACGTGACCATGGTCTACGGACCCATCGCCGCCTGGTTGGTGGAATTGTTCCCGACGCGCATCCGGTACACCTCGATGTCCTTGCCGTACCACATCGGCAACGGCTGGTTCGGCGGCTTCCTGCCAACGACCGCATTTGCGCTGGTGGCGTTCAGTGGCGACATCTATTTCGGACTTTGGTATCCGATCGCGATCGCCCTGCTCACGGCAGTGATCGGCATGCTGTTCCTGCCGGAAACGAAAGACTACGACATCTCGAAGTAAGGCTCCTGTTGCGCAATGGAAAGCCCAGTCAGCTTGCAGAATGGAGACGCAAGCGGCTGGGCTTTTCAGCCGAGCCTGCTAGGTCCGACCGGGCGCCGGAGTGATTTCGACGCTGCGCGACTCGCCGGCGAGTTTCAGGATGGAATGACGCAACTCACGCGACAGGATGAGCTTGGCATCGCTGGCCATGGTGTCGAGATCCTGCCCGAAGTCGAGCTTGGCCTGATCGTCGAGCCAAACGATTTTCTTTTCACGCAAGGTCGAGATGAAACCGCGGAACAGTGACTTGTCGAAGAACTCCGGTGCCGCCTGCGTGTGCAACAGCGACAGCCGCTGCGCGGTGAGGTGACAGAGGTTCTCGAGCTCGCCCGTGGACAAGCGCTTCGCACCCTTTTTCACCAGCAAGGCGATGGCGATGTAATACCGCTCGAACGCCTGCTGCAGGCTCGTGGCGATGACCCGCAGCTGATACGCCTCGTCGGTCTGACCGATCTTGCGCCGCAGGATGCGACCATCTTCGCCATCGGCCTCCAGCAAGCCGAGGCGGATGAAGCCATCGATGCGTTGCTGCAGATGATCGCCGAATTCTTCTTCCGTCCAGGGCAGGAACAACTCGTTCTGGATGAACGGGTAGATGAACCGGCCCAGACGTTCGACGCTGCCACGCTGCAAGCGTCGATTGTTCAGGAAACAGCACGCCACCCATGCCGAGCTGGCAAACAGGTGCAGCACGTTGTTGCGGAAGTAACTGAGCATCACACCCATGTCACCAGGGGCTTCGAGTACGTCACCCAGCGGATGTTTGACGCGCTCGACCACTTTCATCTGTTCGCCGTACTGGATGATCTCGGCCGCGGACATTTCCGTGATCGAAACGCGATCGGAGTAAGGCAAATCGGCCAACAGGCGCCGGAACAGCTCGATCTGGCGGATCAGATCATCTTCGGCCATCGCATGCTTCGGCGTGGCCAGCAAGGCCAGCGCGAGCAGGTTGATCGGATTGACGTCGGCAGCTCGGTTGATGTTGACCATGATCCGGTGCGCGAGATCCACAACCGTGTCATTGAACCAGGGCTGCTTGTCGAGCTTCGCTTCGTCGCGCCAGTTCGGCACCGAGCTGTCCAGATGCTGCGCCAGATAAATCGGCTCACCAAAGCTGACACTCACCTTGCCGTATTTTTCGCGGAGCAACTTGAGCGACCGGAACAGGCCCCACAGCGATTCCTTTTCCTTGGCTTTGCCTGACAATTCACCGATGTAGGCCTTGCCTTCCAGCAGCCGTTCGTAGCCGATATAGACCGGCTGGAACACCACAGGCCGCTGCGACTCGCGGAGGTAACTGCGGACGGTCATCGCGAGCATGCCGGCACGCGGTTCGAGCAGGCGACCGGTACGGCTGCGGCCACCTTCAATGAAGTACTCCAGCGACACGCCGCGCTTGAACAACTGCGCCACGTACTCACTGAACACCGCCGAGTACAGCGCGTTCGCGCGGAAACTGCGACGCAGGAAGAACGCGCCGCCCTTGCGCAACAGCGAACCGACAACCGGCAGATTGAGGTTCACGCCCGCAGCGATGTGCGGTGGAACGATGCCATTCACATACAGCAGGTACGACACCAGCAGGTAATCGATGTGGCTGCGGTGACACGGCACGTAGACCACTTCATGACCCGGCGCGGCTTGCTTCAGCGTGTCGAAATTGAACGTGCGGATGCCGCCATAGAGTTTGTTCCAGAACGGCTGCAGCAGGAACGACGCCGAGCGCACGACCGTATGCGAGTAGTCGGCAGCAATGTCCCAGGCGAACGAACGCGCCCGCGCTTCGGCTTGCTCGACCTTGATGCGTTCTTTGCTGGCCAACGCCTGGATGGCCTGACGGACACCCTCGGCATTGATCGCCGTATCGATGACGGTGCGGCGATGTGACAGGTCGGGCCCGATCACCGCCGTTCTGATTCGGCGGAAGTGAGCGCGCATGACACGGCTGGCCTTGCGCACGGTGCGCTCGGTATCCATGCCGTCGTTCAGCACATCGCGCAGACTGACCGGCGCCGAGAAATGCACGATCGTGTCGCGGCCGTTCAGCAGCACACCCAGCAAACGCCGGAACCGGCCGACCATGTTCCAGTTTTCCGCGAACAGCACGCGGAACCAACCGGATTCGCTGGCTGGTGCCCGTCCGACGAAGATCGACACCGGCACCACGTGGACATCCAGATTCGGATCGGCGCGCAGTGCCGCGACGATCTGCGAAAGGCCCGATGAATGCGTGCGATTGCGCGGCCTGCGGAACCACAGTCCATCGCGTCGCGACAGAGCCAGCAGCGCCCGCGACTTGTGCATCAACCCGCCGGGCATCGGCATCAGTGGTGGCGGCAACAGATGCTCGCGGCAGGCTTCTTCGAGGATCACGGCATTGGAGATGCCATACCGTTCGAGCAGGTACACGACCGGAGTCTGCCGCGCTTTCAGCAGCAGGCCGGGCTCGGGTGGCTCGGTGCGGATCTTGAGCCACGGGCGCGTGAACGCCGCGACCACGCGCCAAAGCCACGGCGCGCGATCGGCGTGGTGGGTTACCCCGTCAAGGACCATTCGTTCGGTCGCCATGGGCCTGCGAAAGCGCTCGAGTCTCAGCTTTCAGCGGCGCTGTCTTCGGTCGCCGATTCGGTCGTCTCGCCTGCCATCTCGGCGCGCAGTTTTTCGACCGATTCCTTGCTGTACCAACCGCCATCAACGCGCACCATGTCGGACTCGAATTCGAGCGGCGTCTGGAACATCTGATACGAAACCTTGACCTTCGCCGCATCACCTTCCTGCGAGACCAGTTCGGCCTTCATGGTCTTCATCATGTCGTCCAGCGAAAAGCCGTAGTTGGCCAGCAGATCCTTGGTGGCACGGTAACCGACGTTGCCCTTGTCGAGCGCTTCATCGAACTTGAGCGCACGGACCTGATCCAGCGACTCGAGTTTCATTTCGCGCGCGGCATTACAAACGATGCCAATCGACTTCTGGGCGCGATCCGAATCGAGGAACTGCGCCGAACTGGCCCACGAACCAAAGGCCTGGACACCCTCCATCGCCTGCTTTTTCTGGGCGTCGGTCAGATCCTTGCTTTCCGTGACCATCGAACCCAGAACACTCTGGCCCATGCCGATCCACATCGGCAACTGGAACTGGGCTTCTGCCTGCAATTCCTTGAACTTCGGCTCGAGGTCTTGCCAGAGCTTCTGCTCGGCGCCCTCGGCGGTGAACATGGTCATCGTCTCGGTGAACTTGGCGCGATCTTCTTCAGTGATCGGCTCCTTGTTCATTTCCTGCGTCCACTTCGTCCGCATGTGCTCGATCATCTCGGGCGGTGCGGAATTCAGCACCAGCGCCTTCAGGTCACCCTGCTTCATGGCATCGAGATTGGCATTGATGGCAGCAAGCGGCGTGGTGGCCGCATGGGACGAAGACTTGGCGGTCTGGACCTGGTCGTTGCCGTCCTGGCAGGCACTCAAGGCCAGACACGACAGTGCCGCGAAGGCCAGAGGTTTCAGGGTGAATCGCATGTGTGCTCTCCTTGGCGTAAACCGGACCGGCCGGATTCTGGGGGGCGGCAATGGTGCTCAGGCCGCGCTCAATTGGCAAGAGCCGGCTGCCCGGGGACGCCAGATCAACACAGGATTTGTTAGAAAGTCGTGAGCTGGGCGCAGGTATTGTGCGCTGGCCGACGGCTTTCGCCGTCGAGCCATATAAATCAATGATTTACGACAAAAAGGACGCGACCAAAGCGGTCATTCGAAGCCGTTGTTGAACAGCACAACGGAATCGGGAAAGTCAAACCGCAGCAACTGGTCAAGATTGGCATCGGCCACGTACAACTCGCCGTCGACGTCTTCACCAAAACCGAACAAGCCGAAGTTGTTCACTTCGATCGGTGCGAGCACCGCACTCCAGGTTCCTGTCGTTTCGGTTCCGATGAAGATTTCGCCGGTGCAATAGTCACCGTAGAAGTATTTGCCGTACGCACTCGGCGACGAACCGCGATACCGGTAACCACCGATTACCGAACACCGGCCAGTCGAGTTGTAATGCAGGATTGGCGGCGTATGCGGCGTCGTGATGTTCGTGCACGTGCCGGTTGAAGAACCTCGGTTGAACGGGCCTTCACAGAGCCTCCATCCGTAGTTTTCACCGCCGGTGCTTGCCGCCGGCTGGAAGCTCACTTCCTCGGTCGTGCCCTGGCCAACGTCGCCCAGATACATGTCGCCATTCAATCGGTCGAAACTGAACCGGAATGGATTACGCAGGCCATAAGCCCAGACCTCGTCACAAGGATTGGCGCCCTCGATCGAAGCGGGATTGGGCTGGTCGGGCGCCTGTGGCACCCGGTAGTTTGCGACGATGGTGCCATCGGCGGCCGCCGGCAGATCCATTGCACCGCACAGTCCTGCGGCGTTGATCTTGGTCGTCGTGCCATCGATGTCGATGCGCACCAGCTTGCCGAGCAGCGCACGCGAATCCGCGTCGCCGGCGCCGAGTCCGGTGAAGTTCGTGTCCACCGTACAACTCGCGCCGTTGTTCAGATTCGCCGGATCCAGCGTCTGCGCGCGATTGCAGGTGTCGTTGGAATCACCGCCGTCACCCATCGGCACATAAAGGAGCCCATCGGGTCCAAACGCCAAGTCACCTGCATTGTGGTTGCTGAAGTCCTGATCGATCCGCAGCACCACTGCGCAGGACGCATGGTTCACGCGATCCGGATTGCCGGCTTCACGCTGGAGTCGCGCAACAACCGTGTCACCGCGGCCATCGGTGAAATTGATGAACAAGGTGCCGTTGCTGGCATACAGAGGGTGGAACGCCAAGCCCAGGAGCCCGCGCTCGCCGCCGCTCGTGAAGCCGAGCGTGTTGTTGCTGCCATCCGGGAACGCACAGGTGGTGATCGACGCCATCTCCAGAAAAGGTGTGGCATCGAGCGCATTGGGAGCGCGCAGAATCCGGATCGTACCGCCCTGCTGGACCAGGAATTTGCGATTGTCGCCTGCGTGGCGGATCTGCACGATGTCCGCAACGCCGGTGGCAACGGTCGTCAGCGTGAACGTCTGGGCGGTGCACAGAATGGGCAGCAAGGCCAGGACACAACACAAAACGGGACGGAACATCGCCGACTCCTGAAAGTGAACATGCTGCAACAATTACCGCAGCATACCCCGGCACATCGTGAATCGCCCAGCAGTTCCAGCAACCGCCGCCATCGGGCCAAAAGAAAAGGGCCGCGGAAGCGGCCCTTTGCCTGGCTCAACTACGTCGAATCAGTATCGGTCGTAGTAGTCGTGACGGTCATAACGGTCGCGACGATCACGGTAACGATAATCGTCGCGATAGCGGTCGCGGTAACCATGACCGTGGTGCCGGTCACCACGCAGACGGTAGTAGTCACCATCGTTGTAGTAGCCGCCGTTGTAGTAACCGCCACCGTGATAGTGGCTCAGACGATGAGTCGGGCACCACGGCGCACGCGGCACGTAGTTGCGCGGGTGAGGATAGACGCCGTAAGCGCGGTAGCCATAACGACCCGGTCGCACATAGTCGGGATGCAGTCCGCCGCCGACCGTGACGCCGTAACCCGGACCATACCCGCCACCACCGTAGTAGCTGATCGACCAACGATCATGGCCAGCCTCCGCACGACCCGAGCTGGCAACGGCCAGAACGAGTGTCGCCATCACCACCCACACCAACTTGCCAAAACCATTCATATCCACCTCCGATTGGGGTAGGCCTATTGTGGATTTCCGGGATGAATCGCGGCTTAAATTCGGGGGTGCCGATTGCGGCCGTTCAGCCTGCACGCAGCTATGTGACGTGCGGGTTCATGTTTACGTCAACCAAACGAGGCCCAAGCTCCATGGACAGCGCATCGATCGCCCGGCAATTCTGGGACCTGATGGCCACCAACAACTTTGATTCCGTCGCAGCAGTGCTGCACGAGGGATTCGTACTGGACTGGCCGCAGTCGGGCGAACGCATTCTCGGCGCCGCGAACTTTGCCGGCATGAACCGGGAGTATCCGGCGCACGGCCCCTGGCGCTTCGAGATCCGGCGCCTGTTCGGTGACGGCGATACGGCGGTCAGCGAGGTGCACGTGACCGACGGCGCGGTAACCGGTGTTGCGATCACCTTTTTCAGGATCGAGGACGGTCGGATCGCCCACATCACCGAGTACTGGCCGGAACCTTTCCCGGCGCCAGCTGCGCGCGCAAAATGGGTGGCCTCGTCCTGATGCGGATTGAAGGATTTGCGCCATTGTCCCGGGCCGATGCGCGGGTGCTCGTACTCGGCAGCATGCCGGGTCAGGCATCGCTGGACGCGAGGAGTTACTACGCCCATCCGCGCAACGCCTTTTGGCGGATCGTCGGCGAAATCCACGGTTTTTCGGCCAATCTGCCGTATCCGGTGCGCGTGCAGGCCCTTCTTGATGCCCGCGTGGCGGTCTGGGACGTTCTTGGCGCGTGTGTTCGCCCGGGCAGTCTGGACAGCAGCATCGAGGCTGCAGAAGCCAACGATCTGGCTGGATTCCTGGCCCGACATCCCGGCATCCAGCGGATCGTATTCAACGGCGCGGCGGCGGAAACCCTGTTCCGTCAGCATGTCCTGCCCGGGCTCGACGCGTCGGCGCAGCGGATTCCGCGAGTCCGACTGCCCTCGACCAGTCCGGCCCACGCCAGCCAGAGCCTGGCGGCCAAACAATCGGCCTGGGCGGCAGGGCTGGTGATTCCGTCCTGAACGGAGGGATCACGGCAGGCTGCTATTCTTCGCGGCCCTACTGCCCACATCTCGAGGTTTCTCATGGCCATTGAACTGCCTGCCCTGCCCTATGCCCGCGACGCCCTGGCGCCGCACATTTCCGCGGAGACGATCGATTTCCATTACGGCAAACACCACCAGACCTACGTGACCAATCTGAACAACCAGATCAAGGGCACGGAGTTCGAGAACCTGAGCCTCGAAGAGATCATCCGCAAGTCGTCCGGCGGCATGTTCAACAACGCCGCACAGATCTGGAACCACACGTTCTACTGGAACTGCCTGAAGCCCAACGGCGGCGGCGAACCCACCGGCAAGCTGGCTGACGCCATCACCAAGTCGTTCGGCTCGTTCCAGGCGTTCAAGGATCAGTTCACGCAGACCGCACTGACCACGTTCGGCTCCGGCTGGGCATGGCTGGTCCAGCGCGCCGATGGCAGCCTGGCCCTGGTCAGCACGTCGAACGCCGCCACACCGCTGACCGGCACCGATCGTGCGCTGCTCACCTGCGACGTCTGGGAACACGCGTACTACATCGATTTCCGCAACGCCCGCGCCAAATACGTGGAGACGTTCTGGAACCTCGTGAACTGGGACTACGTCTCGGCTCAGATGGCCTGATCACCCACGGCACTTCGGTGCCCATCAGCGCCGGACCGGTAACGGTCCGGCGTTTTTTTGAATCAATCCAAGGACGGAGTGTCCAATGTTGCTCAAACGTATTCTGCTTTTGTGTGTGATCGTGTCCCTGAATGCCTGCGTGAGCCTTCCGCAGAAGGCCTTCAACAAGGGCGCCAACAACATCAAGACCATCGAAGTGTTGCAGATGGCGCACACCGAAGCTCAAGTCAGCTACCCGCATCCGGGCCTCAATTTCGGCCTGATCGGCGCCACGGTGGCACTCGCCGAATTGAACGCAAAAGGCGACAAGCTCCAGAAGCAGCTCGATGCTGCCGAATTTGACCAGTACCAGTCTTTTCGCGTGTCGTTCGACAAGGCGATGACCGAACGCGGTTACACCTTGATCTGGAGTGACCCGATTGCCGCCGGCAAGAAGGACAAGACCAAACGCGGCGCCTGGTCACTTCGGAAAAGCGCCCAAGCGACGGATCGTGCCGACGCGCAGCTCGACGTGAACCTTGTGTTCTACGGCTATGCAGCGTCCGGTGCAGGCAAGGATTCACCCTATCGCCCGACCATTTCGTTGGCCGCACAGTTGTTTGACCGTTCGGGCAAGAAAAAGCTGTTCAGCGATGTCGTGATCTATCACAACACCGGGAGCGTCGGATCCGAAGCCATCACCATCGAACCCGATCCCGCATTCTCGTATCCGAAGTTCGATGATGTGGAAGCGGCCGGTGCATCGGTCGCCGATGGCCTGGACGCGGCGATCCGCGCAAGCGCCGAAGCCATGGCGCGACAACTGTGAGCGCGCTGCTGCGGTATGCGTTGATGTTGGCAAGCACCGGCCTGGTCTTCGCCGGCCCGGTGCTGGCCGGCAAATCCGACCCGCCGCAGCCCCGTTGTGTCGAGGACCTGTCCGAGCTGCCGCTCCTGAAGGCGCACATCAAGGGTGAACGCTCGGCAAAATCCTTGCCGTTTGCGCGCAATGCTCGTTGCCTGCGTTTCAGTGACGGCCACGAAGAACCGGTGATGGTGTATGCGGTCACCCTGCCCTCGCCCGTTCAGATCACGGTGGAAGTCGACAATCGCCGCAAGACGATTCTTGCGGCGCGTATCGAAGCGCTCGATGAGCACCACGAACTCGTCGCCGCGTACCCATTCGATGCGTTCACGCGCCGCGGTGGCCATTACTCGCTCACGCTGTTCGGCAACGACCCGGATCGCCCGATCCGTTACCTGCTCGTGCGCATCGATGGCGAAGCCATCGGCCGTACCGACACCCGGATGGTCAGCAGTATGGCTTTCTTTCCCCTGCCGGGCGGAAGTTACAACCATTCCTACGAGTCACGGCTGATCAGTGAAATGGGTGATACCGGCTGGATCGAAGTCGAGCAAAGCGCCTTGACCGAGGAGTGACCCGCAATGGCGGATCACTCCCTTTGGAGACTCTGAACAAGTTCATCCTGGACTTCTTCAGAGGCGGCAAGTTCGGCACGCAGCGCGGCGTTCTCTTCGTCGAGCTTCAGGTTGAGTCCCTGATTCGCCGCCAGCGCGACACCATCGGCATCGACCGTGGCGATCGACTTGCCTTCGCCGGCAAGATTGAACGCCGCCTTGAAGTCTTCGGACATGGGTCCGAGGTGCGTGCTTTCACCCGAGTCCCGATAGGTCCAGGTGCCGATCGGCAATGCCACCAGACGGTCGAGAATTGCCGCCGAATCCACTACATCGAAGTCGGTCTTGTAGCTTCGGCTTGACGCGCTCGTCCAGGTTCGGCCATTCGACAAGGTGGCGACCCCATCGCTTCCGCCGATGACACTCAGGCGCGGGGGAGTCCCCCTCACTGAAGTCAGATGAGGCAAACAGCACGGGAGAAAACATTCGGAACCTCGCCGATTCGGACTATGTCGCTGAATCGACAAACGCAATCCGGCGAAAAAAGCGGCAGGAATCGCAAAGCCTGCTGACTGGGCGGGCCTCCGGCGATTCAGAGCTGAGCCTTTGAAGCATCGAACCCAATCGTAGGCTGACGCTGAGCACAGCGAAGCCCAGCTTGCCGCAAGGCCCGCAGCCTGAACCTCAGCGACAAATGTGTTGCGGCTCAGGAACTACTCGGGCTGGTCCGGAACCTGCCGAAGGGCGGCGGTAGCCTGCTCACCTGCCGTCAGCTGATCATCGAACATCTGGTCGAACGCTTGTTGCTCGGTTTCGAGGAGACCAGCGCGTGGGTGCTGCTTCAGACCAAACCCCGCAAACAGGGTTTCCAGGCGGGAATCCGGGTCAGCGCTCCGCTTGCCCTGCCAGTCAAGGATCGACACCAACCGATCGTGAGCCTCAGCTCGCTCGCCAGCCTGCATCTGCAAGGACGCCAACCAACCAGCGCTTCGCCGCCACGCGCCATCGCCCTGGTCGAACTGCCGCTTGGCAACGGCCTCAAGCGCCGAACGCGGCTGCCCGGCCAGCACATCGAGGTAAGCAAGGCCAGCCAGTGCCTGGCGC
>JBEIPT010000524.1:0-2400 GCA_040376895.1 Lysobacteraceae bacterium
CAAGGCGACCCGGAGGTCGCCTTGTTTGTTTGGTCCGCAACGTCGATCAGGCTCGGCTGAGAATCCACAGGAATCCGACCGATGATGCAGACCCTCAAAACAAAAGGGGCGGCCTTTCGGGCCGCCCCTTACTGATCAAACTCTTTCTGTCTCTGGGATCACATCGATTGGCGACGTGCCCAGCCGAAGCCGAGCATCAGTGCAATCAGACCGAACAGACCCAAGCTGTTCAGAACCGGGACCGACACGTTCTGACCGACGGCCACCGAGAATGCGCAGGCACCAGCGTTGGCTGCCGCATCCGTTGCCGCACACGAAACGTTGGTGAGGCCGGTCGGGAAAATCGAGCCACTTGCCGGAGCGCAGGTTGCTGCACTCGCACCCGGGCAGTTGTCGGTCACGGTCGGCGTTGCAAACAACACCGTCGCGCCCTGGACCGAAGTCGGCTGGGTGACCACGTCGCCCGGGCAAGTCATGACCGGTGCTTCGGCGTCGGCGACAGTGACCGAGAAGTTGCAGGTCGGTCCCGCGGCAGCAGTACAGGTTACGTTCGTGGCGCCGAGGCTGAATGAGCCGCCCGAAGTCGCGTCGCACGTAATCGCACCACATCCCGGGTCGCCCGTCGGGGCGGCAAACGTCACCGGGGAAGCACAGGTTCCCGGAGCGGTATTCGTCGACACGTTTGCCGGGCAAGTGATCGACGCGCACGGCGCCACACCGGTGACAACGTTCAGCGTGAACGCGTCGAGCGAACCGCCGTCGCCTGCCAAGTCGTCGCTGACCGTGATCGTCCAGGTGCCGTTAGGGTCTTCACCCATGAATGCCGACAGAGGCTCTTCGGAAGCCAGCGGTGTGGCAGTTGTCAGGTTGACATACAGGTGGTCGGTCGCAACACCGTCATTGTTGGCGTAGGGAACCTGGCCGGTCGGGTTGGCATTCACGTCCCAGACCGTGCCGTTGAACACGTTGTCGTTGCCGGCGCCATTGTCGGTGGAGAGTGTCACGACCGTGCCCGCTGGCGACTGCAGCGTGACTTCAACGTCGGCAGAAAACGAATGTGTGATGTTCGTCAGCAGCGTCACGTCGGTGATCACGCCGGTGCGGCCTGCGACCGCCACGGTGCTGGTCACTACACCTGGGCCGGTCGGGATGGCCACAGGGACATTGTTTGGGTACGCCAGCGTGGTTTCTGCCGGAGCAGACGTGAGCGTGTGAACGTCGATTGTCCAGCTGTCGATGGAGCCGAAGTCACCGGTCAGGTCATCACTGACCGACAGGGTCCAGACGCCGTTCGGATTTTCGCCGCGGAATGCGCCGAAGCCTTCTTCGGCTGCCAGCGGCGTGGCCGTAGTCAGGTTGACGTAGGCGTTGTCCGTCACCAGGCCGTTGTTCGTGGTGTACGGCACTTGGCCGGCCGGATTCGCATCGTCATCCCAGAACGTGCCATTGAACACATTGTCGTTGCCGGCACCGTTGTCGGTGGACAGCGTAACGATCGTGCCCGCCGGTGACTGGATGGTGATATCCATGTCGGCAGCGAAGGTATGAGTGATGTTGGTCAGCAGGTCGACGTCCCAAAGGTACGTGCCGGCGCCTGCCACGGAGATCGTGGAAGTCGACACCGCAACGTCGGCAATGGCCACGGCGCCGGCGCTTGTCGCCGAAGTGGTCGTGACCGTCATGCCCGGAGGTGGCGTGGGACCCGAACCGTTCGGGGCTGCTGGGCCGCCTGCGCGTGTGGAGGCTTCGTACATGCGGGTCGGATCATCGCCGCCCATCGACTGGCTCAGCGACTCGAACTGCGCGCGCAGCGCTTGCACCTGCTGGCGCTCAGTGTCCGACAGCGATCGGCCCTTGAAACCCTGGATCTGTGCATCCAACGCGCGCATGGTCGCGTAGGTGCCGAGCTTCTGCTCGTTCGCTTGTGCGCCGAATGCAAGAAGCATTGCGCCCGAAAGTACCCAATTTTTGATCTTCATATCCGACAGCCCCTCGTCTCCGAAATTTTGCAATACATCACGCATTCCGGCGCGCCTAACACACTGCTCGCCAGTAATCATCTCCCAGATTACAGGGATTCGAGCGACTTCACAAATTCATGTGACATGGATGCCGACGGGTTGTTGTGGCCCCACCCCCAGCCCCCGCGGCGGGGAGGCAGTGTTCGTTTGCGGACATACCGGACACACCGGACACTGTGTGGACAGTCCAATTTTCGACATAAACGTAATTAAATCATTGAGTTACGGGCGCCTGCACAGGCGGACACCGGCGCCAGTCCGGTTTTCCGGGGCCCAGAAAAATACTTTGAAAAATCCATGCCTGGGATGCAATGCAACCTTGGCACGCCAATTGCAATCTCACCAAGGCACCAAACCAACGCGGATGTATGACGCTGAC
>JBEIPT010000470.1:0-2789 GCA_040376895.1 Lysobacteraceae bacterium
CGCATCCGACGATCACTCCATGGTGATTTTCGCAGATCAACCAGGATAGATCTTTGGCAACCGCGGATTCTGATCCAAGTCGGTACAGGGTTCTGGTTCAAGTCGGTACGGCAATCTGATTCAAGTCGGTACAGTTATCCACAAGGTCATTCGGTGGGGACACTAGCCCTTCGCAGCGAGCGAGGGGTTGATGAGCTACCGGAGGATGCCGATGAGGCAGTTAATGAGTTTGGCCCGACTAAGGTTCGGCGAGCGGCGGTCGTATTCCGAGATTGCCGCGAGCCTCGGGATTTAGCGATCGACGGTGCAGGCAGCCGTCGCGCGGTTTGATCAGGCTGGGCTGTCTTGGCCTTTGCCATCGGATCTGGATGAGAGTGTCTTGTATGCGAGGCTCTATCCCTTGCAGCCAGCGGCGCGTTCGCCGGAGCCGGATTTCGCGAAGATCGTCGTCGAGCTGAAGCGCAAAGGTGTGACGCGCCGGTTGCTGTGGCAAGAGTATGCGGCCGAGCATGGGGCCGAGGCGCTGGCCTATGCACAGTTCTGCGCACGCCTGTCGGCTTACGAAGCGACACGCGACCCGGTGATGCGACTTCGGCACCTTCCCGGCGAGCGCATGTTCGTGGATTACGCCGGGCTGCGCATGCCGGTGACCGACGCGCGTACCGGCAAGGCACGGTTAGCCCAGATCTATGTGGCGACCCTCGGATTTTCCAACGCGATCTACGCTGAGGCGAGTTGGACCCAAAGTGCAGGCGACTGGATTGCATCGAACGATCGGGCGCTGATCGCGTTCGGCGGTGTGCCGCAAGCAGTCGTTCCGGACAACCTCAAGTCAGCAGTGACCAAAGCGGATCGCTTCGTACCTGTGATCAACGTCGGCTTCCAGGAATGGGCTGAACACGTGGGCACCACGATCCTGCCAGCGCGTGTGCGCAAACCCGACGACAAGGCCAAGGGCGAGAACGCTGTTCGTCAGGTCACGCAGGGCATTCTCGCTGGACTTCGCGACAGAACTTTCTTCTCGCTGGCAGAGCTGAACACTGCGATCGCGGAAGGTCTGGCCCTATTGAACGCTCGGCCGTTTACGAAGCGCGAGGGCTCCCGTGATTCCGCTCTCGTTGAGGAACGGGCGCATCTAAGGCCGTTGCCGACAAAACCCTTTCAGTACGGGCAGTGGCGCAAGTCACGAGTCAACGTCGACTACCATATCGAGATCGATAAACGCCTGTACTCGGTGCCACATACACTGATCCGCCAGCAGGTTGACGTGCGTGTCAGTGCCACGCTGATCGAGGTCTACCGCAATAGCCAACTGGTCGCAGCTCATCCGGTCGGCTACAAGCCAGGCGATTGCAGCACCAAAGTTGAGCACCTCCCCGAGAAGCATCAAGGGTATCTCGATCGGACACAGAACAGCCTGCAGAGACGTGCCACGGCGATCGGCGATGCAACCGCCCACGTCATTGCCCAACAGGTCACACGCAAGGCGCATGCCGAACAAACCTACCGCACCAGCCTCGGCATCCTGCGACTGGCCAAGGATCATGGGGCAGAAGCGTTGGAGGCCGCCTGTCGACGGGCGCTCGAGTTGGGCGTCTTCAGCTACCGCGCCATCAATGACCTGATCCGGCACCCGAAGCCAACACCCATCGCAACAAGGCCGAACATCGATCACGCGAACATCCGCGGCTCAACCTATTACGGAGATCATCATGCTCACTGAACCGCTCTATCAGGCTCTTCAGGATCTCGGCCTTCGCGGCATGGCGCGACAGTTCTCCACGCAGTTGGGCCGCAGCGATCTCACCGATCTGTCATTCAACGACCGCATGGCCATGCTCGTCGATGCCGAGCAGTCCGAGCGCGCCAATTGTCGGTATGCGCAACGACTACGCTGGGCCAAGCTTGGCCAGCCCGCAAGCCTCGAAGACCTGGACCAGCGCACACCGCGGGGGCTCGACAAGGCGTTCATCGCAAAGCTCAGCGCACTGGCATTCATCAATGACAAACGCAATCTGCTGATCACCGGGCCCACCGGGGTCGGCAAAAGCTACCTTGCCTGCGCCATCGGTCAGCAAGCGTGTCGGCAGGATGTCAGCGTTCGCTACGTGAGACTACCGCGACTGATCGAAGAACTCGTCTGTGCCGATGCGCTCAAACGAAAAGGCGCCTTGTTCAAACACCTCGCCAAGTTCCGTTTGCTCATTCTCGACGACTTCGGCCTGACCCCGATCGCTGACGTCCACCAGCGCGATTTGCTCGAAATCGTCGACGACCGCTTCGACAAGTCCAGCACGATCATCACCAGTCAGTTGCCGGTAGACCAATGGCACACCTGGTTGGGCGAACCCACCCTTGCCGACGCGATCCTCGATCGCGTCGTCCACAATGCCTACAAACTCGGCCTCAAGGGCGACTCGATGCGGAGGCAAAAGGCTACCTGACCCCGGCCAGGAAACTCGATCGCAATTCTGCGATCATCCAACCCCCACCAACCTGTGGATAACCGTACCGGCTTGGACCAGAACGCCGTACCGACTTGAATCAGATTGCTGTACCGAATTCATCAGAATCCGCGGGCAACCAAGTGGTACTCGAAGTGAAAACATTCGGCAATGAGGCTTACTGCCTCGTCCGGTGAAGACTCGTAGACCGCGTACGGTTCATGCTGCTGACTCTCGACGATGAACCAGCAGCGCTCCTTCGGATTTGGGACCAAGCCGGGGATGCGCTGATAACCCATGCCATTTTCGAAAACGACAGCTTCGGATTGCGTGAATGCTTCCCAC
>JBEIPT010000428.1:0-3276 GCA_040376895.1 Lysobacteraceae bacterium
CACAACCCGACCCGGTTTGCCTGGGAACGCTGCGTGGCCGACCTGGAGGGCGGTCAGCGCGGTTTTGCGTTTGCATCCGGCCTGGCGGCCACGTCGACGATTCTTGAGTTGCTCGACTCGGGCAGTCACGTGATCGCAATGGATGATCTGTATGGCGGCACCTACCGTTTGTTCGAGCGCGTTCGCCGTCGCAGCGCCGGTCTCGATTTCAGCTTCATCGATCTCAACGACGGTGATTCGCTGAAAGCCTCTCTGAAACCGAACACCAAGTTGATCTGGGTGGAGACCCCGACCAACCCGATGCTGAAGTTGGTGGATCTGAACAAAGTCTCGGCGTTCGCGAAAAAACATGGCCTGATCCTGGTGGTCGACAACACGTTCTGTTCGCCGGCCGTGCAGCGTCCGATCGAATACGGCGCACATATCGTCATGCACTCGGCCACGAAGTATCTGAACGGTCACTCCGACATGGTCGGTGGTGTCGCTGTCGTCGGTGATCACCCGGAATTGCTGGAAAAGATGGCGTTCCTGCAGAATGCGGTCGGCGCCGTACAGGGGCCGTTCGATTCGTTCCTGGCCTTGCGTGGCGTCAAGACCCTCGCACTGCGTATGCGTGCGCATGGCGCCAACGCCATGGAACTGGCGAAATGGCTCGAAGCCCATCCACAGATTGAACGCTGCATCTATCCGGGTCTGAAGTCACACCCGCAACACGCTTTGGCGAAACGCCAGATGGACAACTTCGGCGGCATGATCTCGATCGTCGTGAAGGGTGGGCTCAAGAAGGCCCGTCGCATGATGGAACGCTGCGAACTGTTCGGCCTGGCCGAGTCCCTCGGTGGTGTCGAAAGCCTGATCAACCACCCGGCGATCATGACGCACGCGTCGGTACCCGCCGACAAGCGAAAAGCGCTGGGCATCAGCGACGCGCTCGTTCGTCTGTCCGTCGGCATCGAAGACGTGTCCGACCTGCGCGCCGAGCTGGAATACGCATTGGGCTGACGGTGTATCTGCCGCGCCACTTCGAGGAAACGGATCGCGGGCGACTGCGCGAACTGGTCGCGCGTAATCCCCTTGTGCACATCGTGCAAGCGGTGGACGGCGCACTTCAGGCGAATCCCGTGCCGATGCTGCTGGTCGAGGATGCCGATGGTGCGTGGCGGTTGCAGGGCCATGTCGCTCGTGCCAACCCGATGTGGCGTGCGGAAGTTCCGGTGCTCGCCATCATCGCCGGACCCGACCATTACATCAGCCCGTCGTGGTATCCGACCAAAGCCGAACACGGCCGAGTGGTGCCCACCTGGAACTACGCAACCTGGCATGCACACGGTCATCTGAAAGCATTCGAAAGCCGGGATTGGTTAATCGACCTGCTGCATCGATTGACCACGACACACGAATCCCGCCTGCCCAAACCCTGGGCAATCGACGATGCGCCTGCCGATTACATCGATGGCCTACTGAACGCGATTGTCGGCATCGAGATCAGGATCGAGCGCATCGAAGCCAAGTTCAAGCTCAGCCAGAATCACCCGGCGGCCAATCGGCAGGGTGTTCTCGATGGATTGGCGGGTGGCGGCGAGAACGATGGCGCGGCCCTGCGGCACCAGATGTCGTCCGTCGTCGACCCGCCCGTCTGATCGGCACCGTACATTAGAACGAGTTCATCTATCGCCATCGAGGCACTCTGGAATGGCGGCCTATCCGACGTATCGCATTGATTTAACGGCTTGTTTTTCTCCAGGCGCTGCCGAGATGGATCGTTTCGACATTTGGTGCGCCTGCGTGCCAAGACATCCACGACACATGCATATGTGGTCTGATTGAGTCACAGTTCACAGAATTGGCGGGCTTAAAGGGGAACAGGGTGAATAATCGATTCGTACGGGCAGTGACCACATTTGCGGCTTTGATGGCGTTCAGTGTCGGCGCGTGGGCGCAAGACGTTCTGTGGCGGGATATCCTGCAAAACGCTTCGGAGTCCACGACCGCTCGTCACACTGCCTTGCTGGACAACGGCGACATCATCGTCGGCGGTTTGAATGGCGCCAGCTCTGCCACTCGTGACTTCATGGTCTATCGCATCCGCGGCAGCGACGGTGTCGTGGTCTGGTCGCGCCGCATCGACGGAGGCGGTACCGGCGAAACCGTCAATGACCTGGTCGCCGATCCGGTCACGGGTGACGTGTATTTCTGCGGACGATCGAGCGTGGCGGGCCAGCAACTCAACTGGTACGTGATGAAGTTGAATGGCAGCAACGGCACCAACGGCTGGGCTGCCGCACACACCTACAATCACACTCAGAACGGCAATGACGAGCCACGCGCATTGAGCTTTGTGCAGGATGGTGCGAGTCGCAATATCGTCGTTGCCGGACAGATCCTGACGACAGCCGGCAACGGCGGACGAGTGGTCAAGCTGAACGCTTCCACGGGCGCCTTGATGTGGCAATCGAACCAGGAGAGCGCGTTTCAGGACTATTCGAACGTCATCACCAGCGCAGACGGAGATATCTTCGCATTCGGATACACCAACGCCTTCAACGGAGCGTTGGCCACTAAATATAACGTCGGCGGTGCGCAGGTATGGTCGGTCACTTCGGTTGGACCTGGCGCTGCAAGTTTCACGAACTGGAGCAATGGCCGCATCGATGCGGCTTCGGGCGATCTGATCGTCTCGGGCTTGGCGCAAGGAAGCGGAAACAACAATGACATCGCAGTTGCGCGCTTCCGCGACTCCGATGGGGCCCGACTCTGGCAAACCGTGATCAATGGTCCCGCCAATCTGTCTGACGGAGGCAATGCAATTGACGTGGACACCACGCACGCCTACATCGGCACCGGAAACTACCGGCCTGCGGCAAGCGGCTCCGACATCTTCATTGCTCGACTCAATCTCGCCAATGGTCTGTATGACGCGACCAATGGCGGTTGGACCGCAACGTTCACCGGGGATGACGGTACAACGAGTGACTCCTTGTCGAACCTGCGTGTCGTCGGCGGCACCGTCTATGCCGCCGGTTCAACGCGCTTCCTGACGCCCGCGGGTCGTACGCTGACCACGCTGAAGTTGAATGCCGCCACAGGCGGCGTGATCAATCGGACAGATTTCCGCGATCGACTGGGCGCCCAACTGGTCGGGTTCAAGGCCATGCAGGTTGCGAGCAATGGCGATATGTTCATTGCCGGCGACAGCGCGGTCTCGACAGGCTTTGCCGAAGTCGGACGCTTCGGCTCCGCGGGCGCCACTTCGGACGCCAACCTGAGCGCACTCAG
>JBEIPT010000565.1:0-2045 GCA_040376895.1 Lysobacteraceae bacterium
GAAGATGCAGTTGCCCGCCGGGAACGTGTACTTGTCCACCTGCGGCTTGATGTTCAACCGAACCACGCCTTCAGCCGTGTTCAGACGGTCAATCTGAATCTCGTTGTCGAAGTGGCCGATGTTGCAGACGATCGCCTGGTCCTTCATGGCGTTCATGTGCTCGAACGTGATCACGTCCTTGTTGCCGGTCGTGGTGACGTAGATGTCGGCCGTGCCGAGCGAGCTTTCCAGCGTGTCGACCTGGAAGCCTTCCATCGCGGCCTGCAGGGCGTTGATCGGATCGATTTCGGTAACGATGACGCGGCAGCCATAAGCACGCAGCGAGTGTGCCGAACCCTTGCCGACGTCGCCGTAACCGCAGACCACGGCAACCTTGCCGGCCAGCATCACGTCCATCGCGCGCTTGAGGCCATCGGCCAGCGATTCGCGGCAACCGTAGAGGTTGTCGAACTTCGACTTGGTGACCGAGTCATTGACGTTGATCGCCGGCACCAACAGCTTGCCTGCTTCCATCATCTGGTACAGACGATGCACGCCGGTGGTTGTCTCTTCGGATACGCCGCGCCAGTCCTTGACCACGTTGGTCCAGTAACCCGGACGCTCCTTGGCAACCCGCTTCAGCAGGTTCTTGATGACCTGCTCTTCGTGCGAACCACTCGGCGTGTTGACCCAGTCGGAACCCTGCTCGAGTTCGTAGCCCTTGTGGATCAGCAGCGTCACGTCGCCGCCGTCGTCGACGACCAGCTCAGGACCCTTGCCGCCCGGGAACGTCACGGCGTCCAGCGTGCAGCCCCAATACTCTTCGAGGGTTTCGCCCTTCCATGCAAACACCGGCACTTCGGCTGCAGCGATCGCGGCAGCAGCGTGGTCCTGCGTCGAGAAGATATTGCACGAGGCCCAGCGCACGTTGGCGCCCAGGTCGGCAAGTGTCTCGATCAAAACGGCGGTCTGGATCGTCATGTGCAACGAACCGGTGACGCGTACGCCCTTGAGCGGCTTGGTTGCGGCGTATTTCTTGCGAATCGACATCAGGCCCGGCATCTCGTGCTCGGCGATTTCGATTTCTTTGCGGCCCCATTCGGCCTGGCTCATGTCACGGACTTTGTAGTCCGAAAACGGCAACGTCTGAACAACTGCGTTCATGGTGTAACTCCATTGTTTGCAGCGGGCGCCGTTGGACAGGAATCCCGTCGAGCCTGATCCCGGACCTTGCATCCGGACTTGCAGCGCCCCTCGACGGAGAGAGAAAAGCGGCGCGCATTGTAGCGACCAGCGTCCGAATTTGCTGAATCGCTGCCATCGGCTTTTCTTGACGCGATGTTGACCTATCGGGCCTGGTCACCCGAAAACACGCAAATCGACATTGTTTGCGCGGGCCCTGCGGGACCGCCGGCAGGCACAGTGGGGCCAGTCGCCGCGGCAATTTCTGAGGACCCATGACCATCAAGCCCACGATGCTGGCTCCGGCCCTGTTTGTAGCAATGTGTTCCTTGTTGACCGTCTGCTGGCCCACGCGGGCTGATTCGTCCCCCGAACCGGTGGCAGCCGATCCACAGACTGAGGCAGCAAATCTGCGCCGCCGAGCTCTGGCAGGTGACCCGGTTGCCGCAATGCGCCTCGGCGAATCGCTGCTCGATCGGGCGGAACAGAACAAAATGCCGGAAACACTCCGAGCCAAGGTGACGACCGACGGGGAGGGTTTCCTGGCGTTTGCCGCTCAGGCTGGTCATGTACCGGCGATGTGGGCTTTGGCCGAGCGTCATCAAACCGGGCGCGGACTGCCGGTGTCACCTGAGCGGGCCAGGACGTGGCTCTTGCAGCTCGCCAAGACCGGCGACCCGGAAGCGCACTGGCGTTTGTATGTGATGTCGAGCGAAAAGCTGCTCGACCAAGAAGGAATCCACCACCTTCGCCTGGCGGCACAGGCAGGCCATGGCCACGGGCTGAAGATCTACTTCGAACGACTGGAGCAAGGTGATGTGTTGCCAGACGACCCCGACGGCGGGCTGAGAGATCTGGCACTCGCGCGGACGCACAACATCCCC
>JBEIPT010000064.1:0-12329 GCA_040376895.1 Lysobacteraceae bacterium
CGGACTACCTCCCAAAAAACTACCGCCCGCCTCGATGGCCCGCAATTGCCAAGCCCCGGAACTGTCGCGAAGACGGACGTGACTGCCGATCGCATGCGGATTGTTGCCGGGTTGCCGGAGCCTGACAGTGGTTCCGAAGCCGGCCTCCGCGGCATCGTTGATGAACAGCTTGCTGACGCCGATAGCCTGATTCGTGGTTTCGCCGCTGTTTTGCACGAACACATCGACGTCGCCGTCCGCATCCAGATCGTCGCAAACGATCGCACGCCCTTGACCTGCGTCGACAAAACCGCGCGCCGCCGCGGATTCGGTAAACACCATGTTGCCGTCATTGATGAACAAGCGCGACGGGTCGGCATGGAATTCTGCAGCCTGCGCACCAAAGAACCCGTTCACGTGCATCAAGTCGAGATCGCCGTCGAGGTCGATATCACGCGCGCACGCGCCCCAACCCCAACGCCCATCACGAACCCCGGCGGGAATACTGACCTCAGCCCAGGAGTTGCCGTCGTTGCGGTACAGCCGATTGCCGGTCCGACCCCAGTTCCCATCGGGATCCTCCGGGCTCGGATCGGTGGGATCGAGAATGCTGGTCACGAACCAGTCGAGGTCATCATCGTTGTCGAAATCACCCAACGCCGAGCCCATGCCGTTTTCATCGTTGGGCAGGCCGACGGGCGCCATTGACGTGAATTGTCCTTGCCCGTTACCGCGCAACATATGCGACGTACCGAAGTCGCCTGCCCACAGAAGATCGATACCGGCTATCCCATCAACGTCCGCAAGGGTTGCCGTGAACGTGTGGTCCGCCACCTGCCCGAGTGCAGGGCAGCAGGAAGAAACACCCAGATCGTCAAAACCGAATGGCGTCACCTGACGCCAGAAGTGCCCCGGCGAAGCACTGCCGAAGCCCGTCATGTCCATCGTCCAGTGCGACATCACCAGATCGAGTCGATCATCCCCATCCAGCGGCGCGGCACTCACGCCCCAGGTGTCCCGTCGGATGCCGGCGAACGGATTCGGCACAACGCGACTGAACACGCCGGCACCCGAGTTGCGCCAAAGCTCCGGTGGCGCACCGATCGCACCGAGCACCAGATCCAGATCCACATCACCATCCAGATCAATCAACCACGCACCATTGTGGCTGCCGCCGATCGGCAGGTGACTGGCGTCGAGGCCCGAAGAGGTGGTCGCATCGGCAAAAAGGCCCGCCCCGTCGTTCTTCAGAAGCTTGGGCGCCAGAAACACGGTCGAACTGCCGAAGAGGTACTGGCCGCCACGCAATACAACCAGATCGATATCACCGTCGCCATCAACATCCCCGCCTGCGGCCCCGCCCGCCATCATCTGTTCGCCGCGGGAGAACCCATCACTCCAGGCGAAAACAACCCGTGCGCCGCGCGCCTGAGCCTCTTCAGTGAAACTCAATGCCATGCCTTCAGCGGTCACCATCAGCATGACCCATCCGGCAACGGCCGAACATTTATTCGAAGCCGTCACTGAACAGTTCCTGGAACACGACCCCGACGTCACTGAACAGGCCGTTGCCCGACATTTCAGCCTCCTCGACGCGACTGCCATCCACCAGACTGAAACTGACAACCACCGGCCGCATCGGCAATACGGCGGCGCGTCCACGGGTGATCGTGTAAAGCCGGTTGGCCGTTGGATCGATCACCGAAGGACCTGCCAGAACAAAACAGCAAGCGGGATCCGCGGTGCCGCGTGCGTCAAGCGTGAGACTTGCGGCTGGAATGACTTCCGCAAGCCGGGCACCGCCCTGTGCCGCGTCATCAACAATTCCCCACAGCGTCTGGGTCGTCGATTGCAGCGCCAAGGCACCCAATCGGAAACCGCCGGGCACATCCCAGCGGGTCACGGTACCCGCATTCATCTGCATGGCAATCAGGCGCTGCGGCGCTGCTCCGCTCGTGAAGAACCAGCGGTCGTCGCCGGTCCGAAACACCGAGGCGCCGAGGGTTAAATCGTCAGGCAGCTCGAATCCACCCCCCAGTGTCTGGCTCGACAGTACCACCGGAAAGAGCACCGTGGCGCCATCCAGATTGCGCCGGGCGGCGACCAACAATCGCGGTGTTGGCGCGGGATCAAATGCGAGGTGGGTGACCTGAAACGTCGGCAGTTCGAGAATCGACACCCAAGAGGAAGACGAGGTGTAGCTCAGGCGATTGATCCGACTGCCGGTTCCCGAGGGCTCGGCGAAATACAGGCGATTGGCGCTGGTGTCGACAGCGACCGCGTTGCCGGAAATGGCCACCGGGCCCTGTGGACTCGATGCCGACGAACCAGACAATGCCGAAATGTACTGACCTTCCGATGTCGGCTCGGGCCCGAACACGAACACGTCCGCTTGCGCCGCTCCGGCTGCAAGCAACCAGACCAGCGCCCGGGCCGCTTGCCGGATCACCGCGTCGACTCCAGGCGTGCCAGACGCTCCTCCAGAGCTTTCATCCGCGCTTCCTGAGCTGCCAGCTGCGCGTCCCGCTCGCGAACTTGGGCATCGAGTTCCTGAACAGCCGCGAGCGCCACGCCGGCCAGATCGGACAAGGCAATCGAATTGTTCGTTGCGCCCAGGCCAAACGCTTCGTAAAACGCTTCGGCGGTTGGACCCAAGTGGCGCTGCGCCGCTGCCGTGCCGATGTAGTTCCAGTGCACGAGTGGCAAGCCGGACAGGCGTTCCAGGATTGATCGCCCGTCGACAGGCAGCATGTTTTCCTTGGACCATTGACTGGACAACTGGGTGATCGCCCCGCGTGCGGTGACATTGCCGTCACTGTCCACGTTGAATCGGACTTCCTCCGGCACGTTATCGAACCCGGCGTTGGCGCCATAACGTGGATTCGTCACGCGCAACCCGCTGCTGGGTGTCCCGACGTCAAAGTCAGCATAGACGTCCATACGAGCATTGGCTGTCGAACCAAATATCGAGACCCCGTCCGGACCCAGGTCGATTCCCGAGGTCGGGGTCCCCGGTCGAATGCGGAACGCGAGACGCGAGCCGGCGGTCACATCGCGGATGAAGAAGTTCGCTTCATTGGCACCGATGTCCCAGGTTTGAGCCGTAAACCCACCGTCGCTCGTTTGTTCCATGCGTATCGCCGGCGTGTTGCCGGTAGCCATATGCAGATCCAACACCGGTGAGGCAGTTCGGAGCCCGAGCTTTCCCGTTGACGAGATCCACAGCGAGTCCGCGGGTGCGCCAGCCACAACGGTAAACGGGATCCGGGCACCGGTGACATCCTCGATCGAAAACCGGTTCAAGCCGCCGCTCGCTTGATCATTGGCCAGCAGGCGCCAATCGTTTGCGGCAAACGATCCTGACGCCGAGGTGTCATTGAAGAAAATGCGGAGATTGTTTTCCTTGAGCATCAGGGTATCGACGCCAAAAGCCTCGTTATTGACGCAATCAAAGCCGAAACACCCCGATCCCTGCACAATCAAATCATCGGGGATGACCTGATCGTTCGGCTCCGGCTGAGCCCCGGTGTCCGAGCTTCGAACCTCAGAAGCCGGCATAGGTGAATTGGGCAAAAGGGGCGCGACGGGTGCCTCCCAACCCTCCGGCCGGCCATCCGCGTCGTCCGCAAAGGACGGACTGGCGGACACGACACCCATCAGCAACAGGGAACAGGAAAAAATTCTCATGTAACGCTCACTCCAGCCTCGGTACGCCGACGATACGCTTCTGCCTCCAGACCAGCAACCGGCGGAACCGGCCTACGGTGGTTGTGTTGGGGTGCTGGTATCATGGCCGGTTTACGGTACCCGTCCATGTCGCTCCCAGGATTCGCGTTCCAGTCCCGCCATTTCACGCATGCAAATGGCCTCAAACAGCACTTCATCGACGAAGGCTCCGGCAGCCCCGTCCTGATGCTGCATGGCAACCCGTCCTGGAGTTATTACTACCGGCGGATGGTTTCGGCGCTCCGCGACACGCATCGTTGTATCGTGCCCGATCACATCGGCATGGGCTGGTCCGACAAACCCGGGGATGATCGCTACAGCTATCGGCTGCAACAGCGTGTCGCCGATCTGGACGCGCTGATGGACCATGTGATCCGCGATCTCGGCGCACCGGAAACCGGCTGGACGCTGATCGTGCACGACTGGGGCGGGATGATCGGTTTTGCACATGCCGTGCGCCACGCCCACCGGTTCTCGAAACTGGTCGTGCTGAACACCGGTGCGTTCACGAATCCCAAGGCGCTGAAACTGCCGTTTACGCTGAAGCTGGGCCGGGACTCGCGTATTGGCGCGTTCCTGATCCGTGGCTTCAACGCGTTTGCGCGCGGCGCGATCCGTTATGGAACGCTGCGTCGTATGGATCCAGCCGAACGCGCCGCCCTGTTGTCGCCTTATGACTCCTGGGCGAACCGAATCAGCACCGCTCGTTTTGTCCAGGACATTCCGTTGACTGAAGCGGATCCGGGATATGCCCTGATCCGCGAAACGGCGGAGCAGCTCAAGGTGTTTGTCGATACGCCGATGCAGATCCACTGGGGCCGGCATGACTTTGTGTTCGACGACGCGTTCCTGGCCGAATGGCAACGCCGCTTCCCGAAGGCTGTCACCACGGTCTATGAGGATGCGGGGCACTACGTGCTGGAAGACGCACACGAGCGCATCACACCGGCAATACGTGCCTTTCTTGGTTGATCCGGGAACGTTGCCTGCCCCGAGGAACTATTCGCCTCCGGACGGATCGAAGCTGGTCGCCTGATGTATTCCGTATGCTTTTCTCGAGTATCGGGACCATGGACTGGCGCGACACGAACCCGGCAAACCCCTACGGAAGAAGGCGATGATCAGCATCAAGGACGTGGAAAAAACCTACCTGCAGGGGGGCAACACGATCCGTGCCCTGGCCGGAGTGACACTCGATATCCGTGCCGGCGAACACGTCGCGATCCTTGGACCTTCGGGCTCGGGCAAATCGACGCTGCTCAACGTATTGGGCGCGCTCGACCATCCGGATCGCGGCAGCTATGCGTTCGAAGGCGCGGACATCAGTCGTTACTCCGACGACGAAGCCTCAACACTTCGCAACGAACGGATCGGATTCGTGTTCCAGAGTTTCCACTTGCTCCCGCGTCTGACCGTACTCGAGAACGTGTTGCTGCCCTTGCGCTACTCGCGCACGGCGCATCCGGAAGCATCTGCGCGAGCTCGTGCGCTGCTGACACGGGTCGGGCTGGCCGACCGGATCGACCACCGGCCGGGTGAACTTTCGGGCGGACAAATGCAGCGTGTCGCGATTGCCCGCGCCTTGCTGATGAACCCACCTCTGCTGCTGGCCGACGAACCCACCGGCAACCTCGATTCCAAGAGCGCCACCGACGTGTTGGCACTGCTCGACGAACTGAATCGCGAAGGCCAGACATTGGTCATCGTTACACACGACCATTCCGTGGCGGATCGCGCCAAACGCCGCATTTATCTGCGCGATGGCCAGATCGAGCGGGAGGACCACTCATGAAATCCTTGATTGCAGTTGCCGCCTTGCTCGCGGCATGCCCGATGCTGGCTGCCGCCCTGCCAGAACGCCCGCACCTCACCACAGGTGAGGTCATCACCGAAGAAGCGCAGCAGATTGTCGTTCCGCAATCGAACACCAATCCGGTCGTACTGCGCTCGCTTGTCGCCGACGGTGCGAAGGTGAAAGCCGGCGACGTGGTTCTGCGGATCGATCCGGGCGGCACCGCACAACAGTCCGAACAACTCCGGACCCAAGTGGCCCAGGCCACGGCGCGCACCAACAAGGAAATTGCCGATCTCGAGGTCAAGGCCATCGATGCCGAAACGGCCTGGGCACAAGCCGACGCCATGTGGCGCAAGGCAAAAATCGACGGCGCCATTCCGCGCGCGCAACTCAGCGCACTCGATGCCGATCGCTACGCCGGAGAATTGGCACGGACCGAACGCAACTGCGAACAACTCCAGAAGGCGCTTGATGAAGCCCGAGCCGCCGTCGAACGGAAACGCGAAGACGCGCGCCTGGAGATCCGCAAGCTTGAAGTCCAGCGAATTGTTGCCGACGCGCAACTGCAGGCATCCGAAGTCAAAGCCGAACAGGACGGGGTGTTCATCGCCGGCTTCCACCCCTGGCACGGGCGCCGGTATACCGCCGGCGAGAGTGCCCAAAGCGGTTTTGTGGCAGGACAGGTGGTGACGCCCGGAAAACACGGCATTCGTGCCTATGCGCTCGAAAATGACCGCATGGGCTTTTCGATCGACAAACCCGTGTCGATCACCATCGATGCGTTTCCCGGACAATGGTTCAACACCCGCATTCTGCGCATCGCCGGTGCACCCGAACAACGCAAGTCCTGGGGCAACGGCCGCTACTACACGATGGCAATCGAGATCCCGCCCGATCTCAAGTTGCCGCTCAAGCCCGGCATGAGTGTGCTGGTGGTCCCAGGCGCTCGGCCCGTTACGAAGGAATCGGTCGCCGCCAACGGGCGCGCCTCACCCCTGACGCTGCAAGGCGAAATCGAAGCCGCAGAAAATCAGAGTGTCGCGCCTCCGGGCATTCCGAATACCTGGACGTTCAACCTGACCATGCTGATCCCCGAGGGCACGATGGTGCAACCGGGGATGCCGGTTGCCGTGTTCGATGCCGCCGAGTTGGCACCGTCGATCGCGGAAAAGACCGCGCAACTGAACGAAAAGCAGCAGCTCGCCAACAAGTTGAAACTTGACCACGCAGAAGCGGCAAAACAGGCCGATCTCAGCGTCTCGGAAGCCGAAGCCAAAGCCGAAAAGACCGTTCGCAAGGCGAGCCAGCCGGAGTCGCTGATCCGTCGCGTCGATTATTCCAAGTTCGTCGTCGAACGCGAGGAGGCACGGCAGTTGCTGGAAATCGCCCTTCGCCGGCACGCCGCCATGGCACGAGCCCGGGACGCCGAACGGGCGCTGACGGAAGCCGAAGTGAATCAACTGCAGGGCGAAATCAAGGCGCTCACGGAAGGCCAGCAAAAGCTCACGGTCACCGCTCAACGGGCCGGCATGGTGATTCACCAATCCGGCTGGGATGGCGACCGGTTCACGACCGGCTCGCAGGTGTTCATCGGCCAGTCTGTTGCCACGGTGGCGGACACCGCCACACTGCGTGTGCGTGCACAGGTTCCGGAAGCGCTCTCGTTGCGTGTGCTCGCCGGTCAGGCTGCACGGATCGAAGTCAGCGGCAGCACCCTCCAACTGTCGGGCACGGTGATCGAAGTCGGTCGCGCTTACCGGGCCAAGTCCAACAACGAACCGATCAACATCCTCGATGTCATGCTGAAGCTCGATGAGGGGAATGACAAACTCAAACCCGGCGCCAGCGTGCGGGTGTTCCTGACGGAGTCCAAGGCATGAAGCGACAACTCGCAGTCGTCGCCACGTTGGTGATGGCGCTATCGGCGTGTTCGGACACCCCCGACTCGATTCTCACCGAAGAAGTGTCTCCGCGAGTCTGGCGCGAAACCTTGATCGTGCAGGGTGAAGTCAAAGCCGTGGAGCGGACCATCATCAAGGTCCCGGGGTCCAACTGGGAACAGCGTCGCGTGGTCTGGCTGCAAGCGGATGGCGCGCGTGTCGAGAAAGACGAACTGCTGGCCAGATTCGATGCCCCGGAAGCACAGCTCAAGTTCGATCAAGCAAGCCTCGAGCTGTTGCGATCCGCGCTGAAGCAAGCCGAAACGCAGGCTACGGCGGACGTGGTCAGCGCCGGCCTGCAGACCGAACTGGCGCAAGTGGACACAGACCTGGCGATCTCGTCCCGTTACGCCAATGCCGATGTTGGCGCATTTGCGCGGAACCAGATTCTCGATGCCGTGCAGGATCTGGATTTCCTCCAGGACAAGAAGGGCTTTCTCGGCTGGCGACAGGGACAAAGCAGCATCCGCGACGACAGTGCTCGTGCTCTGGTCGCCGCTCAGGGCAAAAGCGCCAGTCAGCAAGTGGACCGCGCGCAACAATCGCTCAGTGCGCTGGAAGTTCGGGCGGCAAACGCGGGCGTCTTCAAGTTGCTGGCGAAGTGGGACGGCACCAAACCACAAGTCGGCGGCACTGCCTGGGCCAGCGAAGAATTCGCCGAGATCCCGAATGAATCGGCCATGCGCGTCGAATTCACCGTGCCCCAGGCTCAGGCGTCGGGACTCACTACCGGATTGCGCGTCGATGTTCGGATCGCCGGTGTCGCCGGAACATTGCCTTTGACGCTGAGCCGAGTCGGCGCCAACGCGAGCACACGTGATCGTCGTTCGCCGGTCAAGTTTGTCGATCTGGAGGCGGTGATCCCGGAAGCGCTGGTCAAACAGCATGCCATCGCCGCCGGCCAGGCGGTGCGCGGGGAAATCGTTCTCGTCGACGAAGCTGAAGCCTTGTCGGTACCCAATCTGGCACTGGAGCAAAAGGGCGAGCAGTTTTTTGTGCAACTTGCTGGCGGCGATGCGCCGGTTCAAGTGACGCTCGGTCGTCGAGCGCAGGCACGAAGTGAAATCAAGGCGGGACTGAAGCCCGGCGATGAAGTGGTGTTGTCGCGGAATGCTCCGGCAGACGACGAAGCCGCTGGCGACGCGGGTGACGGCAAACAACGGAAGCGCAAAGCATGAATACGGCACTGTTGCGGGAAGCCGCCGAAGAACTTGGCCGTCGCAAACTGCGCACGCTGCTCACGCTGCTCGGCATGATTTTTGGCGTGGGTGCGATCGTCGCCATGCTGGCGGTCGGCGAAGGCAGCAAACGCGAAGCACTCAAGCTGGTCGCCGAGCTGGGGCTCAACAACATCCTGGTGCGTTCGAAAGATCTGGATCAGGACACCCTGAAGGAACTGCGCGCGCGAACACTCGGACTGACCCTGGCCGACGCCCAAGCTGCGGCGCTGGTGGTTCCGGGCGCCGGCTCCGTCTCGGTGTACAAAGCGATCCAAGTGAATCAGCTCAGCGCCGGAAGCACGGTCCGCGAGGACGCCGAACTGTTGGCCGTGTCGAACGAATATCGTGAGCATGCCGGCCTTGAATTGTCCGACGGCCGTTGGTTCACCGAGGAGGATCAGGTCAGTCAGGCGCCGGTGGTTGTGCTTGGCGGCAAGATCGCGAACGAACTGTTTCCCGGCGGCGATGCCGTGGGCCAGCTGATCAAGGCGAATCATGTCTGGATGGAAGTCGTGGGTGTGCTGGGCAGTCGGGATATCGGCAAGAACGAGTTCGAAGGCGTCAAGCTAGGTTTGGATGCCGAGCGCTTGTTCATGCCGATCGAGTCGGGTCTGGCCCGATTCCGGTTGCAGGCCATGGAAGACCAGATCGACCAGCTGAGTGTGCAGCTTGGCGAAGGGCAATCACCCGAAGCCGCAGCGCGCGTGCTGCAGCAGCTCATCAGTGACCGCCATTCGGAAGCGGATGACTTCACGTTGATCGTGCCGGCCGGCCTGTATCGCCAGCAGCAACAGACTCAGCGCATCTTCACTGTAGTCATGAGCTCGATCGCCGCAATTTCGCTGATCGTCGGTGGCATCGGCATCATGAACATCATGCTGGCGAATGTTCTGGAACGGAAGCGCGAAATCGGCCTCAAGCGCGCGATCGGTGCCCGTCGCCAGGATGTGATCGACCAGTTCCTCGCCGAGTCGCTGGTGATCTCCGTGACCGGGGCCCTGGCCGGTTTGTTGTTCGGCATCCTGGTCGCTTATGCCATCGCATTTTTTGCCGGATGGAGTGTGGCCTGGTCGCCTGTCCTGACGTTGTTGGCCGTTGGTGTCTGTATCGCTGTCGGGGTGGCGTTCGGTGTTTATCCGGCGCGAAAGGCGGCGAGTCTGGATCCGATCGCTGCACTTCGCACCGATGGGTAAGGGCAAACTCTTCCTGCTGGTCGTAACCAGTCTCGCACTGGTCTACGGCGTGTTGCTTGCCAGCGGCACGGTACCGGCTTCGTCCGCTGAGGCCCAATCGGCGCGGGCTTCGCTCACGATGCCTTCGCCCTCCGGCAAGAGTGGTGCATTCGCCGAGTTCTGGTTCGCCGGCCGGGATGTCCCGGTCGAGTCCATGGCCTCGCTGCTGGAACAGGATCTTCAGCAGATTGAACGGGCGATCGCCGAGCATCGATCGTTCCGCGATCTGCCTTTGTTTGCGCGCAGCGAGACCTGGCCGGCCATCCGCCCACTTGATCCGGAAGTGAGCTGCAGACAAGGCGAGATGGAGTGTGTGGCGAAGACACGCAAGCTCCGGATTCTGCTGGCAGCCGAACTTCGCCAACAGAATGTTGCGCGCGCTGCGGCGAACCGGCTGCTGGAGGCCGACGACTTGCGTGCGCCGGGCCCAGAATTGATGGCCGAGATGTTGACCGAATGGCCGGGGGCCCGAATCGTTCTGAATGACGCTGCACTCCGATTCGTCGATGGCGAAACCGTCGAGGCGCAGACTGATTTGTGCCGCCATGTTGCCACGTGGCGTCGATTGCGGGCCGGCTCCCGACACCTGCACATCACACGATTGGCGTTGCCCATCATTGCCGATGCCGCAGCGATCCATGCGGAAATGCGCGCCGAGTTGCCTGCAGACGCGCCGCTGCCTGAGCCCTGCGAGGCGGCGTTTGCGCCGCTGTCCGAGACGGAACGCAGTGTCTGCCCGATCATGGCCGGCGAATTGCGTCTGGCCGAACATATGTTGACCGTGGACATGCGCTCGGCGGCACACAGCGGCCGTGACGGATTCGGTGGATTGGCGCAGGACATCGTGAATCTCGGTACACAACCCGAACCGACGCTGGATTTGCTGGCGCTGAAACTTTGGCGATCCGGATGCACTAAGCCCGCCATATCCGAGCCGGTGTCATGCAGCGCCAGTGAACGTCTGTTCAATCCGGTGGGCTGCAAGCTGGTGGCAGGGCTGCCGTTACGATCGCCAGCCATGCGTCCATTGTTGGCCGATCTCGATCGCCGATTGCGGCTGACCGTCTTGGCTCGACGCTGGGCCAGCTACCCGGACGAGGCCAGTCGCGCCGAAGCGATCCGCGCCTTGATGGGCGAAGCCGACCCACCACCCGAACAGATGGGCTTCGATTCCGAACACCAGACCCTCCGGGTCGAGCTGCTCGACCCTGGCGCTCGAAGTCCATGGACGATCTTCCTGGCCGGTACCTGGGTGCCGAAGCCCACTCCCGCTCCGTGAACCATTTGGCTCACTTCTGGCTCGCAGATGCCGATCCGCTTCATCGACTGGGGGTTGCGCTCGGTGACTTTTGGCGCGGATCGGTACCGGCAGAGTGGCCACAGACTTTGCGCGAAGGGCTAATCTGGCATCGCCGGGTTGATGCCCTGACCGACTCGCACGCGGCCGTGGTGGCCGCGCGCAATCGCTTTGTGCCGCCCTTTCGCCGGTATGCCGGCATTTTGCTGGATGTCTGGTGCGACCACGCACTGGCTCGCCGGTTTGCCGAACACACCGGACTGGACCTGCACACGTTCAACACCGATTACCTGCACGACGTTCGAACCGGCATCGACCAGGTTGGCGAGTGGATGCCCTGGCCTGAGCATTTCCTGCATTTTGTGGGCTGGCTGGAGCGAGACTCAGTCCTGCCTGCCTATGCCGCCCCGGAAACGATCGAGCGGACGTTGGCCGGCATCGGTCGCCGATTGCGTCGCGACAATCCGCTTCACGAAGCCTGGCCGATTTTGGCGGGCCGGGCCGCCGAACTCGACGATTTGGCCTGGGTCGTGCTGGGTGATCTGGCCGACGAAAATACCCGCGGGCAAGTTGCCGGCAATTCGATTCCCGCCCGAAACTAAGAATTTTCTGAGAGATAATCAGAAAATCACTGAAGCTTTGGACCCCGCGTTCAAGGCACACTGTCTTTGCACTGAGGAACGCCACATGATCAATATCCGCGCCATTGACGAACTCGCAGAACGACTGGCCACGGTCGTCCCGCCCGGTTTTGAAGCGGCCAAGGATGACCTGGCCAAAACCTTCCGCGCTGTGCTCACCAACAATCTGGAACGCCTGAACCTCGTCCCCCGCGACGAGTTCGACGTCCAGCGGCTGGTGCTGCTGCGAACCCGCGAAAAGCTGGAGTCGCTGGAGCGCCGCCTGGTGGAGCTGGAACAGAAGGCCGGCAAGGTCTGATTACGGATGTATCGACGGCTGCAGCAATGCGGCCGCCGTTGGATCACTTGGGTTGCTGAGTCCAAAAGGTGCCGGTCGCTTTGGTGAGCGGGTCGGTAAGCCTCTTGGCGACATGACTGCGGAACTGATTGCCTGAAGGATCAGGCGACCTCCCCGGGTGACAGTCATTCGGCACTTTCCCCGGCCGCCCCACATCCCCCG
>JBEIPT010000437.1:0-3160 GCA_040376895.1 Lysobacteraceae bacterium
AAGAGCGAGTACTTCGAAGCCAGCTTCCGCGCGCGCAACGAACACGGCGATTGGGCGTGGTTCCTGCAGCGTGGCCAGGCAGTCGAGCGCGATGCCGAAGGCAAGGCAGTCCATCTGATCGGAACGACCCGCGACATCTCGTCAGTCAAACATGTCGAAGAGGCGTTGCGGGTCGCCAACGAACAACTGGAAGCGCGGGTGGCAGCGCGCCCGCGCGAGTTGACCGAAGCCAACGATGGACTCAAGGAAGCAATGGCGCGCTTGCGCGATACGCAATCGCAGCTGATCGAGTCCGAAAAAATGGCGTCGCTCGGTGGTCTCGTCGCCGGTGTGGCGCACGAGATCAACACCCCGCTCGGTATCTGCATCACGGCCGCGTCCCATCTCAAGCAGTCGACCGAAGACCTGCGTCGCCAGCAGGAACGCGGCCAGATGACTCGATCGAACCTGGAGCAATACGAACAGGACGCCATCGAGGCTGCGCGCCTGATCCTGCAGAACCTCGAGCGTGCCGTACACCTGGTTCGGAGTTTCAAGCAGGTGGCAGTGGATCAAGGCAGCGAAGAACGGAGGAGCATCGATCTGGCGCAGTATCTTGGAGAAGTGGTGTTTGCGCTGAACCCCATGTTGAAGCGCACGCCCCATCGAATCAGCGTGGACTGCCCGCCGAATGTGATCATCGACACGTTCCCTGGTGCGATCTACCAGATCGTCGTGAACTTCGTCAGCAACTCGATCGCGCACGCATTTCCGGAAGGCAGGGCAGGGAACATGTCGATCCGGGTACTGCGCCTGCCCGATGGCCAACTTGCGCTGGACTATGGTGATGATGGCATCGGCGCGGATGCCATCGTGCTGAAGCGCATCTTCGAACCGTTCTTCACGACCAAACGCGGACGTGGCGGCTCGGGTCTGGGCATGCACATCGTCTACAACCTGGTCACCAAACTGCTGCGCGGCACGATCACCGTCCACAATGGCCCCGGCCTGCAATGTCGGATCGTGTTGCCGGTGGAACCTGCAACATCGGATGGCAGCGCATAGGCGGGGCTGACGAAGCTGGCTCCGTTTTCATGCACTTTCACAAACCGAGTTTCGCGTTCTTGGCACAGCACCAGCGCGCACAGCAACGACCAGATCGCCAATCAGCGACCCGTGTTCAAGGGACTCGATGTGCTTGCGAGCCAAATCAGCGCGCCGATATTGAGCACAACGGTGATCCAAAAAATGGCACGGAATTCCTGCTTGGCCGACTTGTGTCGAAGCAACTCCTGCGCAAACACCGCGCCCGGCCAACCGCCAAGAATGCTGAGCAAGTGCAAGGTCGACTCCGGTACGCGCCTGCTGCGCAGCTTTGCGGATGCTTTGTCGACAGCATAGGTCACGAAGGTCATGGCGCTGGCAACCAGGTATGCCAGCAGTGTCCAGTCGGGCAAGACACCCACAGCGTCAATCGTCATGTAAATGATCACGAATGCGGGAACGACCAAGAGGTTCCCGACATTCCAACGGGCGGCACCTTCTGCGGGAGCTGGCTTCGGGCGTCTGAATGGCTTGAGTTCAGGCAGAACGCTCGGTTGGTGCGCCTTCGGCATAGGCCGCCCCTTCAGTTCGAGTTTGAGGTTGCCTTCGGCTTGAACCATCAGAACGTGCGTTGCACGTCGTTTTCCCTGCGGTGCATTGTCAAGCAGGAACGACACGCGCGTGTTTGGCGTCAATGCCCCGCGGAAGCCTCCGAAGGCCTTGATGTGGACGAAGATATCGCCCTGAACTTGATCCGAGGCGATGAAACCAAAGCCGCGCTCGGCATTCCATGTTTTGATGACACCTTCGTATCGCATGGGCAGTCGCGCTCACTCATTGGCCAGTACAAAATGCGCTTTCTGACGACTTTGGCAAACGGGCCGGCGTGTCTGCTGGAGTGGCTGTGCGCAGAAGATGTAAACCTCTCTTCGCGCAACAGGGCTTGGCCATGAGCTGTGTTGCTCGAAGCCTGCCCTGGGCTACACCTGCAGTCGTCGCGCCAGCCCATGACGCACCGACCAACGCGCCATTCCTCAGAAGCTGATGAACATGCCGCCGTTGACCGGCAGATTGACGCCGGTGATGAAGCCGGCATGGTCGGCGCTGAGGAAATCGACTGCACGGGCGATGTCTTCGGGTTCACCGATACGGCCGACCGGAATGGAGGCGACGATCTGGTTGCGGATGTCTTCCGGAATCGCCATGACCATGGCCGTGCGGCAGTATCCCGGTGACACGCTGTTGACGGTGACCCCCTTGCGTGCGACTTCTTTGGCGAGTGCCATCGTGAAGCCATGCAAGCCGGCTTTGGATGCGGAGTAGTTGGTCTGGCCGAACTGGCCAGTCTGGCCGTTGACCGACGAGATGTTGACGACCCGGCCAAAACCCCGGTTGCACATGCTCTCGATGACTTGACGGGTGAGCTGGAATGCACCGTCGAGGTTGACCTTCATGACGTCCATCCACTGCTGCGTGCTCATCTTGCGCAACGTCGTGTCGCGCGTGATACCGGCAGCGTTGACGAGGATGTCGACTTCGCCGGCTTCGCGGCGGACCTGTTCGATCAATGCAGCGCAGCTGGCTTCGTCACCCACGTTGACCGGTGCAAACGTGATCTGTCCGCCGAACGAAGCGACTTCCTGTTCGAATTCGGCGACACGTTCGGCGCGTACTGCCAGATCGGCCGCGAATACGCGCCGGCCCGACTGTGCAAGCTGTTTGCAGATTGCCGTGCCCAAACCACCGATACCGCCACTCACCACTGCTACGCGCTTGCTCATTGGATCGTCCCTTGCTGACCAGTCGGACAGGCATTGCTGCACTGCGGAAACCGTCGATCTTAGGTTCGCGCTGATGGCGCGTCAACGCGTACGAATGCCGGGTTGCAAGGGTGCGTCAATCCAGTGCCTTGGCGAGATTGCAAGCAAGAGATTGCCGCGTCGCTGCGCTCCTCGCAATGACAGCTGCAGACCGTCTAGTCGTCATTGCGAGGCCCGCTTGCGGGCCGCGGCAATCTCAGACTGGCGAGTTGGCCTGAGGCATGCAGGAGATTGCCGCGTCGCTGCGCTCCTCGCAATGTCAGCTGAAGACCGTTTAGTGGTCATTGCGAGGGCCGCTGGCGGGCCGCGGCAATCTC
>JBEIPT010000259.1:0-5508 GCA_040376895.1 Lysobacteraceae bacterium
CTTGCGCTTCTGCGATTTGCCACCGGACACCTGCGAGAACATCTGCTTGAGCTGCTGCGTCATTTCTTCCATGCCCGGCGGAGCCATGATGTCAACGCCCGTGTTGAACTGGAAATCGAGTTCGATCTCACGGTCGTCGAGTTTGCCGTCGCGGAGCATCTGCCGGAACTTCTCCCGGGTGCCACTGTGTTCGTCGGTTGGTTTGGCGTCTTCGCCCCACACGCGTACGGCCTGTGCCCTAGGCAACAACACATCGAGGATCCGTTCCTCGACCTGTCGCTCGGCTTCCGCGCGCACGCGCACCTTGGCCTTCTCGCGCACTTCATTCACCGCCACGTCGATCAGATCGCGCACGATCGACTCGACATCCTTGCCGACGTACCCGACCTCGGTGAATTTGGTCGCTTCGACCTTCACGAACGGCGCATCGGCCAATGTGGCCAGACGCCGGGCGATCTCGGTCTTGCCGACACCGGTCGGCCCGATCATGAGGATGTTCTTGGGCGTCACTTCATTACGCAACTCCGGCGCCAACTGCATGCGCCGCCAGCGATTGCGCAACGCAATCGCGACCGCACGTTTGGCATCGTGCTGACCGACGATGTGGCGGTCGAGCTCGGAGACGATTTCTTTCGGGGTCAGATTCGACATGGTTCAGGCGCCCAGCGTTTCAATGGTGACTTGGTGATTGGTATAGATGCAGATGTCACCGGCGATTTTCAGCGCCCGATCGACGATCTCCCGCGCACCCAGTTCGGTGTTTTCCAGCAGCGCTTTGGCGGCAGCCTGGGCGAACGGTCCGCCGGAGCCAATCGCAATGAGACCGTTCTCTGGCTCCAGAACATCACCACTGCCGGTAATGATCAGCGAAGTCTGCGCGTCGGCAACTGCCAGCAGTGCTTCCAGCCGACCCAATCGCCGCTCGGTGCGCCAGTCCTTGGCGAGTTCCACTGCGGCGCGCGTCAAGTTGCCACCATGGCGCTCCAGCTTCGCTTCGAACAGTTCGAACAAGGTGAAGGCATCCGCCGTGGCACCCGCGAAACCCGCGATCACGTCACCCTTGCCGAGCCGGCGCACCTTTCGCGCGTTCGACTTCATCACCGTATTGCCAAGCGTGACCTGACCATCTCCACCCACCGCCACCACACCATTCCGGCGGATCGAGACGATGGTGGTGCCATAGAACGTGTCGGGCTTGTGATTCATGCAGAACTCGCAGCAGGGAATGGGGCCGGAAAGTCGCAGTTGCGTCTTGCCGAGAACACCGAATTGGGGGCGCCTGTCACGATCGCAAGGGCATTCAAACCCCGAATCGTCCAACCGCCCGTTGGCTGTTTCGACGCACCGAATGGTTCGGTGGGTCGCCACAAGGAGCACACCCATGAATCGATTGATCCTGACACTTGCCCTGTCTGTTGCAGCGTTCGCGGCATCGGCCGACGACAATGCCACCAACGCCGAAACCAGGTCCGAAGCTGCAGCCAAAGTCGCACCGACCGGATCGCGCATCCAGCGCTTGCCCGACATCACTGTCATCCCGGGTGCGGTGAGCCGTCATTCCGGTGCCGTGGATGCGCGCGCCCGCAAGCCGCAGCAAGCCGACGAGCAGTCATTCCTCGACGGCAAGGCCTGACTGTGGGAACACCGCCCGGGCCTGGCCAGCCCGGGCGGTCCGTTCGTTATCCCGGACTGCGGCGTTTACAGGGAGTACGAAGCGCTTTTTTGCGCGGATGTGCCGTTTTGCGACTGCCATGGCACCTTTTCCGCGCATTTTGCGTATCTTCGTTCAACACTGGAGACGCTCGATGAACCGAATGCCCAAACTGGCCGCGCTGGGCCTTGTGCTGAGTGCCGTGGTCGGCACCGCCGCCGCGCAAGTCACTACGCCGAACCCCATCCTGTTCGTGACGCAGTTTCCCGTGCCCACCGACTTCGCGTCCGTCGGCTCGGTCTTCGCGAATCATCGTGCCGATATATCCACGGTTGGCCGCGGCGGCGATCTGTACATCCGGTATGGCAACGGCACGCTCCGCAATCTCACGCGCGAAGCGGGCTTCGGCGAAGCGGGCGAGTGGCAGCTGGCCAACTCGATTGCCGTGCGTGATCCGGCCGTTCACTGGTCTGGCACCAAAGCCCTGTTCAGCATGACCATCGGCGCACCACCAGCGCAATTCCAGTACACCACCGAGTTCTGGCAGCTATACGAGGTCACCGGTTTGGGCCTGGGCGAAACAGCAGTCATCACCAAGGTACCGAACCAGCCTGCGAACGCCCACAACGTCATGGGCACCTATGCGTCCGACGGTCAGATCATCTTTGTCTCGGATCGCCCGCACAACGGCCAGCAGCATCTTTATCCGCAGCATGACGAATACGAATCCACACCCACGCCAACGGGCCTGTGGAAACTGAACCCCGCAACCGGTTCGCTCAGCTTGCTGCAGCATTCACCTTCGGGATCGTTCGATCCGATCATCGACAGCTTTGGCCGCGTGCTGTACACGCGCTGGGATCACATGCAGCGTGACCAACAGAACGAAGATCCGGCCAATGCTCCCGGCACGTTCAACTACACGTCGGAGGCTCCAGGCTCAACCCCCACCGCCAGCCGTGCCGAAGTGTTCCCGGAACCGCGCATCGCCGTGCCGGGCAGCGGCGTGGAAGGCTTCACGATCAACCACTTCTTCCCGTGGCAGATCCGCCAGGACGGCACCGAAGAAGAAACGTTGAATCACCTGGGCCGGCATGAACTGCACACCTATTTCAATCGGAGCTTCAACACCGATTCGAACATGGTCGAGTTCATTGCCGAAGTCTCTGGCCGCAACAACCCGCGCGCCGCGTTCAATTTTCTGCAGCTCACCGAAAACCCGGCGCTGCCCGGTGAATACTTCGCCATCGACGCACCCGAGTTCAACACTCATGCAGCGGGCCAGATCATCCGCATGAATGCCGGGCCGTCGGTCAATCCGGCGAACGTCATCGTCGACTACATCACGCATCCGGACACCGAAGGCACCACCCCCACACCGAATCACAGCGGGCACTACCGCAACCCCTTGATGCTGTCGAACGGCCAGCTGATCGCGGCACATGCCACGGCGCAGGGCATGTCCGGCAACGCCGGTACCCGCGCGAATCCGGATGCGATCTACAAGTTCCGCCTGCGCACGCTGTCGACGCAGGCCAATACGTTTCAGGGGGCCAATCTGGCGTTGACGACTGGGCTCTCACGGACCGTCCGATACTGGGATCCGGATGTGCAGGTGACTTACACCGGCGAGTTCTGGGAATTGAGTCCGGTCGAAGTGGTCGCGCGGACTGCACCCACAGTGCCGGCGCATCCGATTCCGGCGCCCGAACAAGCCGCCTTTACGCAACGTAATGTCTCCCCGGCGGCTTTCCAGGAATATCTGCGCCAGCAGAATCTGGCCGTCGTCGTGATGCGCGACGTAACGACCCGCGATGTCCTGGATCGTCAACAGCCCTTCAACCTTCGCGTCCCCGGTGGTCGGCAGACTCCGACCAATCCGACCGGCACGGTCTATGAAATCGGGCACATGCAGTTCTTTCAGGGCGATCTGATCCGCGGCATCGGCGGTATGGCCAACCCCACCGCGGGCCGGCGTGTCCTGGCTCAACATATGCATGAAGCTGCAGCCATGGCCGGTAACGGCACCAACCCGGGCGGTCCCACTGCCAGTGTGCCGATTGCGAGTGATGGATCCGTCGCTGCCTATGTCCCGGCCGGGCGCGCGATGACCTGGCAAACCACGGCACCGAACGGCACGCCGGTCGTACGCGAACGGTTCTGGATCACGTTCCAGCCCGGCGAAGTGCGCGCATGCGACGGCTGCCATGGCGTCAATGTCCAGAGCCAATCCGGGCAACCCGCGTCGCAACAGGTGTCGCAGGCCTTCCTGGACTTGTTGCAGCGCTGGAACAACGAGGTTGGAATTCTGTTCTCGAACGGGTTCGAGTAGTTCTGGATAGAAGGAACCTCCTGCGACCTCCGCCTTGAGGCGGGGGTCGCTGGCCTGTCGTGTTAACATCGGCAACTGGATTGACCCGGCGTCACCGGGTTACTCGTCCTTGTCCAAAGGCCAGGTTCCGATGCATCTGTTTCTGCGCTGCTGCGCGGTGATTGCGGTTTTTGTCTCGAGTGCCGGGCGCGGATCGGCCGCAGAAGTGTTGCCGCCCATCCTGGCAATGAGCCACCCGGAGTTCACTTTGGTCTCGGGGGCGGTGGTTGCGATCGAGAGCGATCCACCTGCGATCCGGTTCAACATTGCGGAAACGCTCCGGGGATCAGCCGAAGGGTCCGTTCGGCTGCTGGTCGACCGAGTACACCTGAAACGACTTTCTTCTGGCGAGCATTTCCTGGCGCTCTATACGGATGTGGTCAAGGCGCCATTGAAGCCCCGAAAGTTTTTGCGAGACCCCAATCAGGCTCGGCTGATGACTTTCGAAGGCGTGCCGCTTACCCTGTTTCGAGATACCCCGGCATGGCGCGCACTGCTGACGCATGCACAGCCGGCCGAATGGGCAAAAACCACCGCCTATCGCACACAACTCATCAAGGGGCTGGCCGATCCGGATTCCGCCTGGCGAATGCTCTGGGCTGCAGAGATCGCACAACGCGCCTTGCTCCTGGCGCCGTTCAGCGCCGCCGAGCAACAGGCCGTCCGGCAGTTCGCAATGTCGCCACTGCAGTCCCCCGAAGTTCGGGCTCGGCTGATGCAGGTTGCCGTCACCCGAAACGGAATCTTCGGCCCCGATTGGCTGGAGTCCACGCTGGCTGCCGTTTTGGATCAATGGGCATCGTCTGCAGAAACATCAATGTCGCCCGCGCAACAACAACTTGTCCTCGTTGCGCTACAGTTTGCCGAGGAACATCCGGGCCACGTCTCCGCCGAAACCCTGACCGTGTGGCTGCAATCCAGCCCGATCCTGGCCGAAAGAGCAGCCCTGGCGCTGCGTGCGCTCGATCCCAAAATCGAACAACTGGCGCTTGAGCGTGTCCTCGCACTGACTTTGCTGGACATTGAAACGCGACAGCATCTTGAACTGCATCAAAAACGACTGGCCCAAACAATGGCCAGTGACTTGAATCAATGAATCGGGAGTGGCACATGCTCTGGAACCGCGTTTGGAAAGGCACCACAGGGCTGGCACTGATTGCCGCCATCGGCACATCACACGCCGCCGATGCAACGGCCAATGCCGATGGGCTCGATTACAGTGTGGCCAGGGAAGTCCACCGCGACGTTTCCCGCCCGATGCGCGAGATCATTGCCGAGTTGGAACAAGCCCCGTCGTCGGCGCCTACCGACTATGTAGTGCCCAACCAGATCCTCGACTTCAACACGCTCTACCCCGGACAGCAGGGAGACGGAACCACGACGGTGGTCCAACGGAGCCCTTCGGGTGTGCTCGCCCCGACGATCAGCCTGTCGGTCAACGGTCTGTCTCTATCCAATGGCGGCGGTGGTGTTCCACCGGACACTA
>JBEIPT010000392.1:0-3747 GCA_040376895.1 Lysobacteraceae bacterium
CAACCGCGCCTTCTTCCCGATCTCGTATGCGCAGTTTGCGCGGGAAGTCGCGGCGGCGCTGCCCGCCACCACGGTGGTGCGGCTCGATCCCTCGGTATCGGTGGCGCTGGATGCCGTATCGCTGCTGAAACGTTCCGGCATCGAGGACCCCCGAGTCGTGCACCAGCCGGTCGATCTCTGCGGCGGGCCGTCGTGGCCGGAAGAACCGGGTGCCGCCAAACCGGCCGCTTTCGAACAGATAGAGCACCGAGGCTGCGGCGGCCTCATGCGCCGGAAGCCCAAATCGGTCGCGATGGCAGATCCATTGCCGTGGCTCCAGCCGATCGGCCGGCCAGGTGACCATCGACAGCCTTGTATAGGCACGCAAGATACGACGCAGGCTCAGTCGATGCCGGAACTGATCGCGGAACAGGTCGCTGAACGCTGCAGCGATGCCATCGGGCAAACGGAGTTCGAGGCCAGGGTAGGCGTTGACGCCCAGTTCGGCGAATTCGGCGCGATGTGCTGCGGCCATGGTGACCCAGCGCGCCGGCTCGATCAGAGCGTCGTCGATGATCCAGCATGAGTTGCCGTCGTAAAGTGGAACCGCCTGGACGACAGGATTTGGATTCAGCAAGGTCTTTCCTCGCGGTGGGCACAGCCAAAGTGTGCGTCAGGAAACGGTTGAATGGCTTGAATACGTTTGCAGGCCGATTGTGAATCGATGTAACCCGGCCTAGTCTTTTCGCGCCGCAAGAGCGGCCAAAAAACGAACAAGCAGCGCACAGAAAAGCTGCACACGCAGAACCACATCAATTGGGAGGAGTCATGAGCAACTCGCATCAGGGCGCGCGGCAACGCGGCGCCACGGGAGTCTTTGTGCGTCGATCCGCGGCCGCTGCACTGGCATTGGCTTTGTCGGCGGGTCATGTATCGGCGCAAACCCCGCTTCGGCCGGGGTACAACCGCGACGTCATCTACCAGGTGTTCGTCGATCGTTTCTTTGACGGATCGACGTCGAACAACTACGGCGGCGATCCGCTGTTCGACGCAACCGGAACCGACCTGCAGAAATACCTGGGCGGAGACTTCCAGGGTCTGACCGCGAAGATGGGTTATCTGAAGAACATGGGTGTGAGCGCCATCTGGGTGACTTCGCCACTCGACAATCGCAACCTGCTGGCGCTGGCCGGATCCAAGGCACCGTATCACGGCTACGAAATGCGCGACACGCTGAAGCCTGACGAGCACTTCACCAATGCGACCCAGAGCTGGCAGCCGTTCGACGATTTTGTCACCGCCGCACACTTCAACGGCATCAAGGTGATCGTCGATTTTGCGCCGAACCACTCCAATGTCCGAGGTTCGGGAGATGACGGAGCGCTGCACGAAAACGGCGTGCTGCGTGCGAACTACACAACCAATCCGGGCGGCTTTTTCCAGACTGGCCCGAACATGGGCGGCAGCCAATGGGATTCGCCGTACGAAACGCAGTACTACACGATCTATGATCTGGCCGACCTGAACCAGCAGAACGCCACGGTCGATGGACTGCTGAAGGGCGCTGTCGCCAATCTGCAGAATCATGGCGTCGACGGGTTTCGCATCGATGCCACCAAACACGTGAACTGGGGTTGGCAATACACGCTGGCCAACAGCATTTACACGAACCGCACCAGTTTCGTGTTCGGTGAATGGGTTGCCGACGACCGCAACAATCCGCTTTACGGTGACTTGCTCAAGTTCAGCAACAAGAGCGGCATTGCCGAACTCAATTTCCCGATGTTCACGACGATCAACCGCGTGTTCGGGCAGGGTGTGGCATTCACCGATCTGGATACGGTCGTGAGCCAGCAGCAGGCCGACTTCACGTATCAGAACGACCTGGTCAATTTCGTCGACAACCACGACCGCAAGCGGTTCCTGACCGTCGACACCAGCGTCGATGATCGCAAGCATCTGCATGCGGCGCTGGCGTTCGTGCTGACGGCGCGTGGTGTGCCCTGTATCTACTACGGCACAGAGCAATATCTGGAAGGCGGAGACGACCCGGACAATCGTCGCAGGATGCCGGCATTCAGCGAAACCACCACTGCGTTCACTCTGGTCAAGAACTTGTCCACGCTGCGCAAGAACAACGAAGCCTTGGCTTACGGCGGCACGCAACAGCGCTGGATCAACGCGAACACCTATGTGTTCGAGCGCAAGTTCTACGACAGTGTCGTGGTGGTGGCCATCAACAAGGGCAACACCAGCCAGGTGGTCAGTGGTCTGGTGACTTCACTGCCCGTCGGGACCTACACCGACTATCTCGGTGGCACGATCAGTGGCCAGTCGCTCGTGTCCTCCACGGCGGTAAGTGGCGGGTTTCAGGCGGCAAGCCTGACACTACCGGCGAACAGTGTGTCGGTCTGGCAACGCGATCCTGCAACCGCCGTTGCACAACTCGGCAATGTCTCGCCGACCCACGCACAACCTGGAGTGAAGGTGGTGATCAGTGGTCAGGGTTTCGGCACCTCGACTGGCTCGGTTCGGTTCGGCACCACCTTGGCGACCGTGCATTCCTGGAAGGATCAGGAAATTGTCGCCACGGTTCCGGCGGTTGGGCAGGGCACCGCTGCACTCACCGTTCGCCGCAGTGGCAGCACCGTGAACTCCAACGCCTTCAGCTTCAATGTCTATCAGGCCAAATTGGTGCCGGTAACCTTCACGGTCAACAATGCAGCACCGACGAATCCGGGCGATCAGATTTACCTCACGGGCAACACGATCGAACTCGGCAACTGGTCGTCGACCCGGACCGGTGCGGTCGGCGCCATGCTGACCACACCTTCGTCCTATCCAAACTGGTGGCTGACGGTCGGTGTGCCGGCTGGCAAGACCTTGGAGTTCAAGTTCATCCGGGTGCGGGCTGATGGTTCCGTGACCTGGGAATCGGGTGCAAACCATGTCGTGGCCACGCCAGCCTCCGGCACCGGAAACGTCAATGTCAGTTGGCAATACTGAGCCCGCTTGACGCGCAAAAAAGGAACGGCGGCCCTGAGGCCGCCGTTTTCAGTTCAGCAGAGCAGTATTGATCAGGGTGATGGCGGGCCGAACAGCAGCACGATGCCCGGATCAACCTGGGCTTCGTGCTCGGCACGATCAATCAGCAATGGCTTGTAGCCATTCACGAGCCAGAGCGGGAGTTGCGAGATATAGGTGGGGCTGCCCAGAACGGCGTTCTGTCCGCCCGGATAGATCTGCTCGGCGCGAATCGGCGTCGTCATTTCACCGACAAACCGACGGGCTGGCCCGGAGCCGAACATGAAGCCATTCAGGCTATTGGCCCGAGTGCTGTGGCTGGATGCATCCACTGCCTCATATCCGCCACCACGAGCAACACCCGGCAGATTCGGTGCGAGGTTCGTGATGCCGTAAAGTCCAGGGCCCGGAATATCGAACGGTCCGCGCAGCGGATGATCGAAGACAATGCGGTGCAACTTGCCCCAACGGTAATCGTTGAAGTCCGTCGAGTTGGCGAACGCCGGTGCAAACTCGTTGCTGGCGAGCAGCGCGAGGGTATCCGACATGGCCTTCAGCATCACGAAATCCCGTGCGGCATTGGCATTCGGAGCGCCGGTGACCTGGAAGAAGTTCAAGCCCGAAACGCCTCTGCCTTGTTGCGTGGCATAGGTGTCGAGCAAGCGCTTGAACGCTACGTAGGACTCGTTGCTGCCGGGCAACTGGCTGCTTAGGCCGACACGCGACAAGGTGGCATCGATCGTG
>JBEIPT010000528.1:0-2382 GCA_040376895.1 Lysobacteraceae bacterium
GAGTGGATTCCCGCTTGCGCGGGAATGACGGACTTTTGGTTTGCGGCGCAAGCGTTTGGAACCCCGTTTCGCCGGCCCTTCTGCGCGTCATCCCCCGCGGGGCTAGCGGGAGACGACAATATTGCCTATCGACAGTTCTCGCTCACTCGAGCGTGAACCACTGCACCTCAACACGTCGGTTCAGATCGCTGTCCGGGCCAGCCGGCTCTTCCCAGCCACGACCGACCACTTCGACACGATCGGCCGCGAGACCCGCGTGTTTCTTCAGCAGGGCATCCTTGACCGACTGAGCACGCTGACGCGAGAGCTCCATGGCCTTCAATGCCATCGACTTGACGAGGCTCTGGCCACCCTGACGCTCGAATTCCTGCTGGCGGGCGTTGTCGACATGGCCACGCAGGACGACAATCGAGCCCGGGCTGATCTGCAGGAAGCTCTTGATCGAATCCAGATACTTGAGGTTCTCTTCCGAATCACGATCGAGCGTGGCCGAATTCGGTTCGAAAAAGAACCGGATGTCCTTGCTGAGCAAGGCGTCACCCTCGAGCGACCCAAGTTCACGCGTCTTGATCGGCGCAATGGAGATCGTTTGCTTGGCGAACTCGGCTTTGTCCTTCAGCGCTTCGAGGTGGCTCAGGTCGACAAAACGCGCCGGGTCGGCCGGATTCTTGATGAGTTTTCCGTACGACGACACTGAAGCCTGGAAGATGCCGTTGAACGACCCTGCGGCATCAATCGTGCCCCCGAAGAACGCCTGATTTTCCGGCAGGTTCGAGAAATGCACTTTTGCCAATTCTTCGCGGGTTTCGGCTTCGGTCCAGCCGAATGCCTTGGCGATCACGGGGATTTCGGCATCTGGGTTGTCGCGGACACGGCGATTGCCATCGAGCAAGCCGTGCACCAGCCCACGTGTCCATTCCGGATGTGACTTGGCAAAGCCTTTGTTGACGACCAGCAGGTCGGCGATGATCAGCAGATTGCGGTTCGACACCAGCATCTTGGCCTGGCCGCCGGATGCTTCGATCACTTCATCGGTTCGCGGCGACCAGCCCACGCAACCATTCAGCCGCGCGTTGCCACCCAACTCGTGTTCGTAGGCATCACAGGCAACATCATTGTCCTCGTAGAACACCAGGCCCAGTTCGTTCGAACCTGGGCGAGCGTCCAGATCACGCAGCACCTTGACCGGGACATTCGCCTCGGAAGCCAGATAACGGATGAAGAAATCACTCTCGTTGAACTGCGACGCAGCCAGCACCTTGCCCTGCAATTGATTGATGCTGCTGATGCCGGAATCGACGACGACCATGTCGGCGCCGCGCGAGAAGGCCATCTGCGCCGGCACAGTCACTTCGAACTGGCGGCCGAGCGCTGCGAGCACGTCGGTGGTGGTGACCGAAGCGGCAACACGACCGTTGTTGAGCTTCGACCAGCTCTCGCTTTCACTGAGTGTGAGGCGCACCTGGAAGCCGTGATTCTTCGCGAAGAAAGAGTCGGCATTCGGCGCCAGCCCACCATTCGCGACGATCAATCCGGCGTAGCCGGCATAGTCGCTGATGTCGACATCAATGACGTTGCCTTGCGGCACATACGCGGCAGCAGCCTCCAGTTGCGGCAGCCCTTCAACCGGCTCGACCGGTGCCGGCGCATCCCCATCGGCCACCGATTTCGGCGCTTCGCCATCGACCTGTTGCGCGACAACGGGTTCATCGACCGGCTTGTCGCCCTTGTCGCGCATCATCAACCAGGCCCCGAGGGCCAACAAACCGAGAACCAGGATCATCGTGATCGCGGTCCCCGAAGAATTGCCGAACTGCCGGGATCGAACGGAATGGCGGATCATCAACTTTCTCCTGCGGACAATGCGGGGGGTTGGCGTTTCAACACACGGGACGGCAAACGTTGCCCGAGACCCGGCTCAAAAGCGCCGAACAGGTCACGCTGGCTGCTGAGCCAACGCTGGGTTTCATTGAATGAACTGGTCAGTGCGTTCAGCGACGCGCCAACAGCACCGTCATCACTGGCCAACAAGGACTGCTCTCGAATCAGCGCCATCTGGTGGTCCACGCGCGTGAGCTCGGCATCGACCTGCTCCAGGCGACGGGCAGCATCATCGTGGCCCTGTTGGCGCTGGTCGATCACGGCTTGCTGCTGTTCGAGACTGCGACGAAGCTCGGGACTGATCGAGGGGTCCTGCAACCGCACGTTCAACGCTTTCTCCTGATCGGCGAGCACACCACTCTCCTTGCGTGCCGTTTCCGTGACCCGACGGATCGATGTCTCGGCCACGAGCAGGCGCAAATGCAGCCAGACCAATTGTTCAACGCTGTCGCGATGACTTTCCAGCATGGGCGTGCGCTTGAGCGTGTCGAGGATGTCAGC
>JBEIPT010000510.1:0-2485 GCA_040376895.1 Lysobacteraceae bacterium
ACGGGCGTTCCAGGTGGATGCTGATCTCGGCTTCGCGGTTGAGAATGCTGACAAACCGTGGCACCGCCACCAGTTCCACTTCGAGCCCCGGATAGCGTTCGAACAGCCCGTTCATGCGACTGGCGAGGAACATGATGCCCAGCCCTTCCGTCACGCCGACGCGAATCTTGCCCAAGGGCGCCGTCGATTGGGTGATCTCCTCCTGAGCCAGCAGCGCAACGTTTTCCATCGCCTCGGCGTGTTTGAGCAGCGCTTCGCCGGCCGGGGTCATCTCGTAGCCCTGGGCATGCTGGACGAACAGCGCCGAGCCAAGGCTCTTTTCGATGGCCTCGATATGCCGGGCCACCGTGGCGTGGGTAGTGTTCAAACGGCGGGCGGCAGTGAGCAAACGCCCGCTGCGCTGCAATTCGAGAAAAAACCGCAGGTCATTCCAATCGAACATGAACCGTCCTTAGGGCCGCGCTGTTTGAAAACGCACAGCGGCTGCGCAAAAACTAACATTCTTTTGACGAAAGCTAACAACTAGGATGACCGACAACAAGAACAACAATAAGAGGTCAGGGATGCAGACTTCCCTTGAAGAATTCGACTACATCGTAGTCGGAGCCGGGCCGGCCGGTTGTTTGCTGGCCAATCGGTTATCGGCCAATCCGCAACACCGCGTGCTGCTGCTTGAAGCCGGTGGCCGCGATAACTACGCGTGGATTCACATCCCCGTGGGTTACCTGTTCTGCATCGGCAACCCGCGCACCGACTGGTGCTTCAAGACCGAAGCGCAACCCGGCCTGCAAGGTCGCGCCCTGAGTTACCCCCGTGGCAAGGTGCTCGGCGGCTGTTCCTCTATCAACGGCATGATCTACATGCGTGGCCAGGCTGGCGACTATGACCGCTGGGCCGCCGACGGCAATCCCGGCTGGAGCTGGAACGACGTCCTGCCGCTGTTCAAGAAAAGCGAAAATCACTTTGCCGGCGACTCTGAATTCCACGGTGCCGCCGGGGAATGGCGGATCGAGCGCCAGCGACTGTCATGGCCGATTCTCGATGCGTTTCGCAGCGCAGCCGAACAAAGCGGCATCGCCAGCATCGACGACTTCAACCAGGGCGACAACGAAGGTTGCGGCTACTTCCAGGTCAATCAGAAAGCCGGCATTCGCTGGAACGCGGCCAAGGCATTTCTCAAACCGGTCCGTCTCCGTCCCAACCTCACCGTACTGACCGACGTCGAAGTCGACCGCGTGCTCCTGGAAAACGGCCGCGCCTCGGCGGTCAGCACGCGCTGGAAAGGCCAGGTAAAAACGTTCAAGGCACGCAAGGAAATCATCCTTTGCGCTGGCGCTGTCGGTTCACCGAGCATCCTGCAACGCTCCGGCATCGGCCCTCGCCCACTCCTGGAAAAACTGGGGATCGGCGTGATGCATGAGCTGCCCGGCGTGGGCGGCAATCTGCAGGATCACCTGCAACTGCGGCTGATCTATAAACTGGAAAATGCCCGGACCCTGAACCAGATCGCCGGCAGCGTCTGGGGCAAAATGGGCATGGGGTTGCGTTACCTGTATGACCGCAGCGGGCCGCTGTCCATGGCGCCAAGTCAGCTCGGTGCGTTTGCCCGGTCAGGGCCGGAACAGACCTCGGCGAACCTCGAATACCACGTGCAACCCTTGTCGCTGGAACGTTTCGGCGAGCCATTGCACGCCTTCCCCGCCTTCACCGCGTCGGTCTGCGATTTGCGCCCGCAGAGCCGTGGTCGAATCGACATTCGTTCGGCGAATCCGCAGGAAGCACCGCTGATCCAACCCAATTATTTGAGCCACCCGGAAGACTTGCGCGTCGCGGCTGACGCCATACGCCTGACCCGGCGCATCGTTTCCGCCCCCGCCCTGCAAGCATTCAAGCCGGTGGAATACCTGCCCGGTGACCGCTTGCAGACTGAAGAAGAACTGCACGAAGCCGCCGCCCGCATCGGCACGACGATTTTCCATCCGGTCGGCACCTGCCGCATGGGCGACGACGCCGACGCGGTGGTCGATGCGCAGCTCAAAGTCCATGGCATCCCCGGCCTGCGCATTGCCGATGCGTCGATCATGCCGCGCATCACCTCGGGCAACACCTGTTCGCCTACGCTGATGATTGCCGAAAAAGCCGCGCAACTCATTCTTAACCCCAATACAAGGAGCAACACCCAGGAAAGGGAACTGGTCACGAACGTCTGAATGCCGAACTCGGTCAATGTAGGCGCTGGCGTAGCCTGCGAACTTTTGGCGCCCCTGGTGCGCCAGAGCATCAAGGTCAAAAGATCACAGCCTGCGGCAGCTCCTACAAGGATCGGGTAAATCAGCAAGATCGATGCAGGTAGCGTCGAATTGACAGTAGCGGCACCCGCCCACAAGGCAGGCGCCGACAGTGGAACAACAAAAACAATCACTGTGAGGGATACCGATATGTCAGAACATGTACAGCCCCTGGACATCACACGCAGCGTCGACAC
>JBEIPT010000286.1:0-5080 GCA_040376895.1 Lysobacteraceae bacterium
ACGCGATCGAGTTCTTGCCGAACGTAGCTGCACACTTCCGCGGCATCACGATGAGCTGCAATCTGCACTTCCGCAGTCCCCAGAATCTCGCCGATCTGCAGGCTCGTCTGGCTGCAGCTTATGATCATGAGCCGCTGGTCGAGTTGACTGCGCAAGCACCCTGGGTGTCGGCGATCGCCCGCAAACCCGGCGCCCAACTGGGTGGGCTGACGGTGTCGGCGGATGGTCGGCGCGCGGTGTTGGTGTCGGTCCTCGACAATCTGCTGAAAGGTGCGGCGTCACAGGCCCTGCAGAATCTCAACCTGGCGTTTGGTTTTGCCGAGACGGAAGGATTGTTGCCATGAGCCAGGAACCCCAAAGCCCCAACGCGGCAACGAATGCCTTGTGGCAGAAGGGCGGCTCCGCGATGGATCCAGCTCTGATGGATTTCCTCGCCGGCGAAGACGTGATGCTGGATCGCGAACTGTTGCCGTTCGACCTGCAGGCCAGCGCCGCGCATGCTCGTGGTTTGGCCCAGATTGGCTTGCTGTCCGACGACGAATGTTCTGCGCTGTGTCGGGAATTGGTCGCACTGGGTGACGCGTTTGCGGCCGGCACGTTCGTACTGGATGCGCGTTTCGAAGACGGTCATGCCGCAATCGAGTGGTGGTTGACCGAAAAGCTGGGGGATCTCGGCAAACGGATTCACACGGCGCGCAGTCGCAACGACCAAGTCCTGGTCGCCTTGCGACTGTGTGAGCGCGCCGCACTCGACCGGATTTCGGCGCAAGTCCGAAATGTTGCCTCACGCATGCTGGTTCGCGCGGAAGCCGAGGCCATGTGGGTGATGCCGGGTTACACCCATCTGCAGCGGGCGATGGTGACGTCGACCGGGCAATGGTGGGCGGCTTATGCCGAGGGCTTCATCGATGACCTCCAATTGTTGGGTGACACCCGGGCCTGGATCAACGCCAATCCGCTGGGTACCGCCGCTGGATTCGGTGTGAACTTGCCGCTGGCACGGGATCAGGTGTCGGATTCGCTGGGATTTGAACGTCTGCTGCTTAATCCCATGGCGGCTCAGATGTCTCGCGGCAAATACGAGTGGCAAGTGCTCGCGGCTTTGGCGCAGGTTTTGGGCGACGTGCGCCGTCTGGCCTGGGACCTCAGCCTGTTCAGCACCGCCGAGTTCGATTTCATCCGTCTGCCGGACACCTTCACGACCGGTTCCAGCCTGATGCCGCAGAAGCGCAACCCGGATGTCATCGAGTTGCTGCGCACCGCGCCGGCGCCAGTGTTGGCTGGTATGACCGAACTGGCCACGCTGCAAGGATTGCCCGGCGGGTACCACCGTGACCAGCAGGCCGGCAAAGGTCCGGTCTTGCGGGCGATTCGGCATACGGAGCTGGTTTTGGCCGTGTTCGGGCAGCTGGTTGATGCGCTCGACTGGAAACTGGACCGGATGCGGGCCGCAATCGATCCGTCGATGTATGCCACCGACCTGGCGATCGAGTTGACGCGGAGCGGCGTGCCGTTCCGGGATGCCTACCGGCAAGCCGCTGCCGAATGGCCCGAGCGGTGTGCCGACCGTACCCCGGAGCAGTCGCTGGCTGCCCGGGTGTCTCCAGGGGCTTCCGGTGCGCCCGAGATCGGGCGGCTAAGGTCAAGGTTGGCGGGCGAGTAAACCCCTGTTCTGTGGGAGCGGCTTCAGCCGCGATGCCTCAAGGCTCCGGTCGAAGCAGTGAGGCATCGCGGCTGAAGCCGCTCCCACAGGTTCGGGTTTGGTGCCCAATTCGGCCAAAATCCGGCCCGATTCAACAGTTTGCTTGTTTGTCCAAGGCGGTCGTGGCTAGAATCGCGGTCGCCTTCAGACACAGATCAATCATTCGATGCCGAAACATGGCCAACGCCATGCGCGGGCATTCGGCTTCATTTCAGGTACCAGAAAATGTCATTGACCACTGAACAAACCAAACAAATCATCGACGCGCACAAGCGCAATGCAGCCGACACCGGTTCGCCGGAAGTCCAGGTCGCCCTGCTGACCGCCAACATCGAGGCACTCAGCCCGCACTTCTCCAAGCACAGCAAGGATCACCACTCACGTCGTGGCCTGCTGAAGATGGTGAATCAGCGTCGCCGCCTGCTGACCTACCTCAAGAGCAAGGATTCCGCCCGTTACAAGGCGTTGATCGAAAAGCTCGGCCTCCGTCGTTAAGCCGCAAGGAAAATTGCCAGTGGCCAAGCACATCAAGAAATTTCAGTTCGGTAATCATGAAGTTGTGCTTGAGACGGGCGAAATCGCCCGTCAAGCCACGGCTGCCGTGATCGTCAAAATGCTGGACTCGGTCGTGCTGGTCACGGTCGTGGCAGCAAAGTCGGCGCGGGAAGGTCAAGACTTCTTCCCGCTCACCGTCGACTATCAGGAAAAGTTCTACGCCGGTGGCCGTATCCCGGGCGGCTTCTTCAAGCGTGAAGGTCGTCCGACCGAACGCGAGACGCTCACCTGCCGTCTGATCGACCGCCCGATTCGCCCGCTCTTCCCGGAAGAGATGCGCAACGAGATCCAGATCATCGCCACCGTGCTGTCGGCGAATCCGGAACACGAGTGCGATATTCCGGCGATGATCGGTGCCTCTGCTGCACTGATGCTCACGGGTCTGCCGTTCAACGGCCCGATCGGTGCTGCCAAGGTCGGTTACATCGACGGCCAGTACGTGTTGAATCCGACCATTGCCCAGCTCAAGACCTCGAAGCTCGAACTCGTGGTGGCCGGTACCGACAACGCGGTGCTGATGGTCGAGTCGGAAGCCAAGCTGCTGTCCGAAGAAATCATGCTCGGCGCCGTCATGTTCGGCCACAAGGCCCAGCAGTCGGTCATCCAGGCCATCCGCGAATTCGCGGCCGAAGTCGGCCCGAAGAAGTTCGAATGGTCGGCTCCGCCGAAGAATGTCGCACTGATCGACGCCATCAAGGGCGCGGTCGGTGATCGCCTGGCCACCGCCTACCTGGTGCGCGACAAGGGTGAACGCCGTACCGGCATCAACGCCCTCCGCTCAGAAGTGCACGCCGCCCTGGCTGCGCAGAAGGAAGCGAACGGCTGGAAGGACGCCGAGCTCAACAAGGAATTTGCCGAGCTCGAATACTCGACGATGCGCGAAATGGTGCTTTCGACGAAGTCCCGTATTGACGGCCGTGACCTCGTGACGGTCCGCCCGATCACTGTGCGGGTCGGCGTCCTGCCGCGTACGCACGGCTCGGCACTGTTCACGCGTGGTGAAACCCAGGCGCTTGTCGTCACGACGCTTGGCACCACCCGCGACGCGCAGATCATCGACGCGCTCGAAGGCGAGTCGAAAGAGCCGTTCATGTTCCACTACAACTTCCCGCCGTTCTCGGTCGGTGAAACCGGTCGCATCGGCGTGCCGAAGCGTCGCGAAGTCGGCCACGGCCGCCTCGCCAAGCGTGGTGTGCAGGCCGTGACGCCGAGCATGGAAGAGTTCCCGTACGTCATGCGCGTGGTCTCCGAGATCACCGAGTCGAACGGTTCCTCGTCGATGGCTTCGGTCTGCGGTTCCTCGCTGGCATTGATGGACGCCGGCGTTCCGCTGAAGGCTCCGGTGGCGGGTATCGCCATGGGCCTGATCAAGGAAGGCGACCGTTACGCCGTGCTGAGCGACATCCTCGGTGACGAAGATCACCTCGGCGACATGGACTTCAAGGTAGCCGGAAGTGCCGAAGGCATCTCCGCACTGCAGATGGACATCAAGATCGACGGCATCACCGAAGAAATCATGCACACCGCGCTGCACCAGGCCCGCGGTGGCCGCCTGCACATCCTCGGCGAAATGAACAAGGCACTGAGCGAATCGCGCAAGGAATTGTCCGACTTCGCCCCGCGCCTGCTGACCATGAAGATCCATCCGGACAAGATCCGCGAAGTGATCGGCAAGGGCGGCGCCACGATCCAGGGCATCACCAAGGAAACCGGCACCACGATCGACATCCAGGACGACGGTACGATCATCATCGCTTCGGTCAACGCCGCTGCAGCCCAGGCTGCCAAGGCACGCATCGAATCGATCACGTCCGACGTCGAACCGGGTCGCATCTACGAAGGCAAGGTCGCCAAGCTGATGGACTTCGGTGCATTCGTCACCATCGCCCCCGGCAAGGACGGCCTCGTGCACGTCTCGCAGATCGCCAATGAGCGCGTCGAGAAGGTCTCCGACAAGCTGAAGGAAGGCGACATCGTGAAGGTCAAGGTCCTCGAAGTCGACAAGCAGGGTCGTATCCGACTCAGCATGAAGGCGGTTGACGAAGCCTGATCGTCTGTCTAGCCGGACCATCGGCCGGAGCAATAAAAAGCCACGCATCTGCGTGGCTTTTTTGTTGGGCGAGTGTTTGTCGGGCAGGTCTGGACACCGAGAGATGTCGAACTATCCGTGGTGCCTTGAGGTCAGAGTCTGCCTGTTAAGGCAGCGCACCCAGAATCATGAAGCCCATGACCTTCATTGCAGCATTCCCGTTTCTTGTGGTCATCACGGCGGGCGTTTGGGCCGCAGTTTTTGGCCATGAATGTTATTCGGACGAAGGCCGGCGAATGGGGGCTCGATCCAGTTTGAAGTCACTGTGTGCCCATGTCGTCGAGTTTCAGATTGATTGTCCAACTGCATCGCCGTTCAACGATCTGCAGGAACTGATTCAAAGTGTGCGACCCTGTTCGACTGGGCCCTACGTGCGGCCCTCCATGCTCAAGGACCCTTGGGATCGACCATTTCTGCTGGACCAGGGGGATTTGGGTATTGCGTTGATCTCCACGGGCCCCGATCGTGTGGCGCGAACGACGGATGACGTGCGTGTCGATTGCTCGAATATGGACGGTGCTGTTCGAGACTGATTCGAGCGCTTGTCCCGAGTGCTTCACTATTCGACGCATCAGACTCAATGTGGTGTCACTTCGGCGTTCGGATGGCAAACCGTGTTGCCCGAATGCTAAATGATTTGTCATTGCGAGCTTTTTGTATGCCTGCGAAACGGCATTCTTCGTTCGGGCATTGACGACTTTTCCTCGCGGCTGAAGCCGCTCCCACAGTTGGGG
>JBEIPT010000338.1:0-4272 GCA_040376895.1 Lysobacteraceae bacterium
CTTGTCCTGTCCGCCGCCTCCGACCAATTCTGGTTAGGGTGGTCGGTCAATGGTGCCGGCGATGTGAACGGCGATGGCAAGGACGACATCGTTCTGGGCGCCCCACAAGGTCGCAACTTCTTTTCCGATGAAAACAACGGGACAGCGTATTTGTTGCTTGGCAGAAGTTCGGGCTTTGCGACGGACGTGAACGGCGTTCTGAATATCGATATCGAAGCGAACGTGGGAAGAGGCAGCAAAATCGGCAACGATGACGCAGGCAACTTTCTGGGCGAAGCAGTCAGTGGCGCGGGCGACCTCAATGGTGACGGCCTGGATGACTTTGTCGTGACAGAAATGACTAGCGGTCGGGCGCATTTCGTATTTGGAAGTAATGCCCCCGACTTCCCCCCGCCGGAAATTCTTGCCAACAACACCGGGGCTTCTCTCACTGTTCAAGACTTCATGGTGATCGGGACCGGAGCGGACGCGCGTCTGGGCTCTTCGGCCAGTTCGCTCGGTGACCTCAATGGCGATGGCGTGGACGATGTGGCCATCGGGGCGATGGGCGTTTTTGATCTTCCCCCCAACGCTCCCATGAGCCGCACCTTCGTTGTGTTTGGCGGCCTCACCGGCCCGGGCGAGGTACCGGTGGCCGGGTTGTCGCAAACCGAACTGGATTTCGGCAATGTGCTGCTGGGCCAGACCTCGTCGACGCAGACGATCACTCTGCAAAACACAGGCTATGTTCACGCCCTTGCCCTCGGTGCCCTAACCTTGAGCGGCGCCAATGCCAGCGACTTTGCCCTGATCAACAACACCTGCTCGAACCAAACCCTCGCGCAAGACGCTACCTGCACCTTCCAGATCGCGATGACGCCGGGCGCAGAGGGTGCACGCCAAGCGCAGGTCAATGTCCCATCGAACGCACCGTCAGGTCCCAACGTAGTGACGCTGGATGGTGTCGGATTCGTGCCGCCGAATGGCATTTTTGCCAGTGGATTCGAAAACGACTGAGGAATGGCTTTGCCGATTGGCGGATGTCTGCGGGTTTGTGCTGATTCTGCTTGCCGCGGTCATTCCAGCGACAGCGTTTGAACAGTGAAGGCTGGTCTAGCCGAATGCCAGCCTCGACCGCACCGAATGCGTTGAATGAACGCGAAATCGAAACACTTGGAGACTGGCTCGAAACAATCCAGCGGCATTGATCAAGAAGCAGATCCCCGGAATTCAAGGCAGCAATCTGGCGCCTTAGCCACCGGGCCCCGTTGCGGGCTTGGCGCTTGAAGGCAAGTCACAGCCGATATCCGACTATCTGGCGCTGGTCGACTGCGTCGGCCGCAATTGGGCTCCTGTGCAAGAAAGGTCAGATTCCGGAAGCGGTGCCGCCGATTCTGAAGCAACTCAACCTCGATACCGAAAACGGTTTGAGGCGCCGGATGTCGCTGAATCAGTGTGCTCCGTGATGTCGAAGCCACTGTTGAACGCGCGGTTGAGATCGTTCGCAAGCTGTTATAGGGCTTGGGGCTCGTTCGAGCGCTGGCCGCCCCTGTGGCATAAAGGGCCAGCCCAATATGAAAACCTCGTCCTCTGCGCTCGATAACGTGCCGCTGGACAGCTTTGCTTGGTTCCGTACCTGAATTCCTGTTCAATTGTTACGAAATCGCCTTCAGCCGCGACCAGGTCTGGGGCAGACTTTGTCTGCCGTTGATCGGTTGTGTCCTTGCTTCAAAATCGGCCCCAAGATATCCGAATTGATGACCGACACTTGCCGGAAAGAAACTTGATGGGTGTCTGGAATGGGTCCCATACAATGGAATCATCCCGGAATGGCGTGGCCTCAGGTGTTTGCGAAGGTCGTTCATGAAATCGACCGATATGCGCTGGCCCCGACTGAGGCAGGATGCCGACGACCGACTCTCTCGGACACTCCAACCATGACCGCAAGCACGAAATTGTGGGTGCGCTCAAAGTCGTTTCCACAGAGTCATTAACAGCCATCTTCGAAGTCGCATTCGAAGTGGCTGGTCTGAACTAGTGGGCCGTTTCGAGTGTTCCCTGCGCTCAATGTTCGACCCACTCCTCGATCGCCGGCTCCTCAAACCCATCCGACTGCAGCCCCATCGGGTCCACATCGGAAGCGTCGTTGTTGGTCAGATCCGGATCAGTCGTTGGCGTCTTGGTGCGAATGCTGGCGCTTTGGGTGATGGTGCGTTCGGGATTGAGTGGGGCAGTGACCAACAAGCTGTAGATCACCGCACCACCTGGCGAAACGCTGACCTCGGTATCGACGCTGCCACTGCCAACCGCGCCGCAACTGGCCGCGCCGACGGATTCGCAGCTGTAGCTCGCGCTGGCAAAGTCGACGCTGAGCGGCACCTGCAAACGCCCGACCGCGGCTTGGGTGCCAATGTTGTCCACGACAACGTCGTAGCGGAGCAGTGCGCCCGCGGTGATGGTTCTCGTGCCATTGCCGATGCGCACCCGCAAGTCGGTGCTGCTCGGTGTCGGCACCACGACCACGCCCAGGCCACTGGTGCTGGCGTTGTGGTTGCCCGTGTTCGACGTGTAGTTGCCGATGATGCCGGTGAATCCTGCAGTGGGGAGGTTCAGCACACAACTGCCAGCACCTGCCGAAAGCGTCGCGACACACTGCGCTGAACCCGCACTCAACCGCACCGAACCTTGCGGTACGCCAGCACCGGGTGCCACGGCTTGCACGCTGACATTGAAGAGGTTGCTGCCTTGGTTGATCGGATTGCCGGGGGCGCTGACGGTGACGCGGGTATCCGTCGCGATCACAGACTGCACCAGGACTTGGCTGGTTGATGCCAAGTTGTTGGTGTCACCAGGATAGTGCGCCGTCAGGTTGAGATTGCCCACCGGTAGGCTTGCCAACGTCAATGTCGCGACCTTCTGGTTGGTGTTGCCGCCGCGGCTGACTGTCAGTGGCGCCGTGCCGAGGCTCGTATTGTCGTTGAAGAATGCCACCGAGCCACTTGGATCTACGCCCGACACTTGCGCGCTCAAGCTCACGCTCTGTGCAAATCGCGCCGGGTTGACGTTGCTGGTGAGTTGTTTGATCGTGGTGGCCTGTGCGACCACAATCTGCAACGTCACATCCGTCTCTGCACCACAATTGTCGGTGGCACGAATGGTGACGGCATGCGTCCCGGCTGGGGTGGCATTACTCAAGTTGATGACGCCAGCGTTGCTGACGCTGATCGTGCCGGCATACGTACCCGCGCTGAGGACACTGATGCTCGCGACGTTGCCATTGTCGCTCGGGCCAGTGTTGGGGTTTTGCGTGGCGCTATCGCCGACACCTACGCTGATGGTGCTATAGCTTAACGTTGGTGGCGTGTTCGGCGTGACATCGATCTGGACATCGTTGGCGTCGGTCAAACCACCCGAATCCGTGACCTGCAAGCGCAAGGTGCCGCTGACTGCGGCGCACGCCGCCGCCAGTGATACGGTGACGCTGCCATTGGCGTTGGTCAAGTCAGTGGTCGAGACGCCGGTTGCGGTGCCGCCCGGGATCAATGCTACGAGCAAACTACCGGCGGCGTCGGTTGGGTCGCTGATCGTACCCAAGGTTGCCGCCGACGCAGGGCTGCCCTGTTGCCGCGTGATCGTTGCCGCTGGGCTGTAGGTAGGCAGGTCATCATCGTTGGTGATCGTGCCAACGCCTTGTCCGTCGGCAATCGTGGCATTGACCGGGGCGGTCAAGTTCACCAAGAAGTCTTCATTGCCTTCAATGTCGGAATCGCCATTGATCGCTACCGTCAATGTCGTGGTGCCGGTATTGCCGCCCGCTGCAATCGTGGTCGAGCCGGTCAATGTTGTCGAATAATCCGATGGCGCCGTGGCGGTGCCATCGGTGATTGTGGCCGTAAAGGATGCCGGCAACGTGGTGACGCCGGTGCGCGTGACGGTGAACACCAGACTCTGCGTGCCGGCATTGCCTTCCACAATGCTGACATCATTGATGGCCAGGGTCGGCGCGGTTTCGACCGTGGTCGTCGCGGTTGCCGCGTTGTTGCCGGGCACAGGATCCGTGGTCGTGCTGCCGACACTGGCGGGCAGCGACAAGATCGTGCCGCCAGGGGTGGCCAGTGCCACGCGGGTCACAAGTGTGAACGTGTTGTTGCCCACAGGCAGACTGGCGCGGCTGCAATGGATCGCACCACTCGCTCCGATGGCCGGCGTCGTACACGACCATCCGCCGGGCGCACTGAGGCTCTGGAACCCAAGAGCCGCAGGCAGCGTGGTCGACCACTGTGCATCGCTGGC
>JBEIPT010000006.1:0-29816 GCA_040376895.1 Lysobacteraceae bacterium
AACAGCAGTCGGCCAACAACTCGAGCAGTTGCTTCAACTGGTTTGAAGTGGCGGACACCACCCGCGGCCAGGGTGAAGCACTGTCGATCAAGCAGATGGTCGATCGAATGATCGGCGACCATACGATCAACACAGGTGATGTGTACATCACCGGCCTGTCGGCCGGCGGCGCGATCGTCGCCGGATTGCCGTATCGCTGTGCCAGCACTCAGTCTGCGGCCTTCAGTTGCATGAATCCCGGAAGCGACCTGACACCCGCACAATGGGGTGACAAAGTGCGCGCCGCGACTTCGATCAACGGACCGTGGCCATTGGTCTCGATCTGGCACGGTGACGCCGACTTCACAGTGCGGCCGTTGAACCTCACCGAAAGCATGGAGCAGTGGACCAACGTCCATGGCATCGATCAGACCGCTGACGTCACCGATACGGTCGCCGGGCAAGCGCACAAGGTCTACAAGGACAGCTTTGGCACACCCAAGGTCGAGACGTACGTCGTTGCCGGCATGGGTCACGGGACGCCGGTGGATCCGGGTACCGGTGAAACCCAATGCGGCACGGCAGGCGCCTACATCCTCGACGTGAACGTTTGCTCCAGTTACTACATTGCCCGCTTTTTCGGCCTCGACAACCTGGATGGCGTACCGCCCACCGCCACACTGACTGCGCCGACGAGCGGTGCCACCGTCAGCGGTGTCGTGACGGTGTCGGCGACCGCGAGCGACAATGTCGGTGTGGATCGTGTGGAGTTCCTGCTGGACGGCGCCTTGCTGGGCAGCGATGCCAGCACGCCGTATTCGGTGAGTTGGGACAGCAGCACCACAACGTCCGGAAGCCACGCTCTGGTTGCGCGCGCCGTGGATCTTGCGGGCAACGTCGGCACCTCGGCGGCGGTTGGTGTCACGGTATCCGGCGGCAGTTCCGGGGGTACACCGGTCACGCTGACCTTTGCGAACGAGAACAGCTTCGATGGTTACGTCAAGGCGACCGCGACGGGCGGTTCGCCAGCAGTCGGCACATTGGAATCCACCTTCGGGCTCGCGATCGGTCGCGGCAGTGACAGCAAGTTCAATCGCAGCATTTTGTCCTTCGACACCGCCGCACTTCCGGATGGCGCAACTCTGGTATCGGCCACGTTGACCGTGTCGTATCGCAGCGCATCGGGAGACCCTTGGGCAAACCCCGTTGGCAACTCGCTGGTCATCGACGCCAGGAACGGCTGTTTCACAGGTTGCGCGATCGAAACCGCCGACTGGGCCGGCACAGCGAATGCGAGCGCTGTGGCGCAGATTCCAAAGTTCACCGGCGGCAGTCAGTCCAGTACGGTGTTCAGCGCGGCTGGGCTCGGCGCGATCAACGTCGCGGGTCGTACACAGTTCCGTCTGCGCTTCAGCGCGAATCAGACGGCCACGAACTACATCTGGATCGGCAACGGAACCAGCGCAAGCCTCTCTGTGACTTACCAGCCCTGACAAGGATGGGGCTTGAGCACTGCGAGTCCGGTCCATGCCCGGACTCGCATGGCAGAGCGGTATGCTCCGGACCTGGAGTCTCATTCGGAAACGCGCATGCGGGTTTTGGTCACGGGCAGCAGCGGCCGGATTGGGCGCGCCATCAGGCATCGACTTGGAACGGAGCACACGGTCGAGGGGCTGGATCGGATCGCGGGTGCCGACTGTGAATGGTGTGGTGATCTGTGTGACCCAGGCCTGCTTCGACAAGCGCTGGACGGGAAAGACGCAGTGGTTCATGTCGCGGCCTTGCACGCGCCACATGTCGGCCGCGAAACCGATGCCGAGTTCGAGCGTATCAATGTTCTGGGGACACGCCTGGTTGCCGAAGCTGCGGTCGAAGCAGGTGTAGCGCACCTCGTGTTCACCAGCACGACCGCACTGTACGGGTCGGCCTGTGCACAACCCGATCAAGCGAGTTGGATTGACGAAGAGACACCAACCCTGCCCCAGACGATCTACCACGAGACCAAACTTGCAGCGGAGCATTTGCTTCTTGGCTTTGCGGAGCGGCGCGACTTGCGGGTCAGCGTCCTGCGGATGTCCCGATGTTTTCCGGAACCCGCTCCGGTGATGGCCGTATTTCGGCTGCACCGCGGCATCGATGCCCGCGACGTCGCAGATGCCCATTCCTTGGCCCTCGCCCGTCCGCCTGCCGCCTGGCGGCGCCTGCTGGTTTGCTCGCCGACCCCGTTCGATTCGAGTGACTTGATCGATTTGAAGCGACGTCCGGCAGAAGTTCTGCGGCGCCGTGTACCTGAACTGGCGCAAGCCTTCTTTGAACGCGGCTGGCCCTTGCCGGCGTCGATCGACCGCGTCTACGACGGGTCCAGGGCGAGTTCCGAACTGGGCTGGCACTGCCGATACGACTGGCAAGACGTGCTGCAACTGCTCGATGCCGGCAGCCCGGAGGTCCGCGAGTATGATCCGCAGCATGTCCACGCCTCGGAGTGATCTGATGTCTCGCAGAACGATCCTGTGCTTGCTGGCGCTGGGCCTGGTCGGCTGTTCACCCGCCTCCCGGCTGGACTGCTCTGGCGAAGGCAGTGCCTACGGTCGATTCGAGGACTCGAATTACGGGGCGCTGGAATTTGAGCACGCGGTCGTGGTCAGGCAGCTTGATGGCAGTGCCACGGTTCTGTTCACCGATGACGCCAATCTGGCGACCGCGATGCGCAATAGCCAATACCCCTTGAGTGAGGGGCCCGACGCTGCAAAAACGATTGGCAGGCACATGGTCGGGTTCGAATACGACACTGGCGGCAATTACAAGCAGCGCATCGTTGTCGGCAGCCAACAGGGATCGGGCTGGAGTGGTGCCGATCGCGGCAGCATCAGCGTCGACGAGGCAGGTTGCGCGCGAGGTCACGCGTACCTCGACGGTGACGACTCGGGGGTGTTCGCCGTGCCGATCTGGCGTGACCCGGCGGATCTTGCCATTGAACCGGGTGGCGTGCCGTCAGCGGACGCCGCCGAGCCGGCCGATGAAGACCCCCTTGAGCTTTGGCGCCTGGCCTGGACCCGACTGAATCAACCCGACCCCGTTCTGGCGCTCCAGGCGCTGGGCCTGAGCCCCGGCGCCGCCGCGAGTCTGGTCGAAGACAAACGGGCGCTGGCAACACTGGAGCGGATGCGGACGCAATGTGCAGATCCCGCGTCGGCCGTTTACAACCCGGACTATCAGGAGATTGTCGGCCCCTCGCCCGAGCACGAGGGGATGGTCTTTACAGCTACCGTCCGTGCCCGGCCCGACGGCAACAGCGCAGTGATCGACAATTGTTATGTGATGTTCCGGAACGACGTATCGATCGAACAATGCTGGCCGCAGCGACAGGATTGCCGCACGACCAAGGCCTGGGAAGGCTGAAAGGGTGCCCTGGCCGGCGGTCATTCCCCGGGACTGAATTGACGGGGAAATAGCCGTTTTTTCAATATCTTGCTAGTCTCTGCCAAACCAAGGTCTCAAGAGCGATGTGGTCGAAGGCAAGCGAGTTCTTCCGTGATTCCCGAGAAGCCGTGTGGCTGGCGCAAGCCGGCATCGCTGCGGCTGTGGCCGGACTGGTCTGGACGCTGCTGCAATTGCTTTGGCTAGGACTCGGCTGGTCGGCACCATTACCCGACGCCATTGCCCTGCCACCCCTCCAGCAGAACGCCGCGCCCAGCACATCGTTGGGAAGTTGGCACTTGTTCGGCAACGCCAAACTCCTTGCCGATCCGCGGGCACAGGCACAATCCGCACCCACGACTACGTTGGCGGTCACCTTGACCGGCGTCATGGCTTCCAACAACCCGCGCTCGGGTGTGGCCTTCATCGCCGGCGACGGTGATGGTGGCGAACCTCGACGCATTCGTGTGGGTGACGAGATCCAGGCGGGGGTAATACTGGACCAGGTTTACCCGGACCGGGTCATCCTCAGTCGCGGCGGCAATCTGGAGTCGCTGCCACTGCGCGAAGCCGGCAGCCTGTCCAATGCCGGCGGCACCACCAACCGCTCGCCGAATTCTGCTGTTGCGACACCAAACGGTTTCCCGTCGAACAACCCGGGCGCCAACTTCATGGCGCAAGTCGGCCAGATCCAAGGGCCGGTCGGTGTCCCCAACATTCCGGCCCACGGCGTCGACCTGGAAGCCGTACGCCAGCAGTATGGTGTCGACCCAGTCAAACTGGCCCAGGCGATCACCCCGCTGCCGGTATTGGAAAACGGCCAGTTTGTCGGTGTGCGGCTGAGCGCCGGACCACAACAATCCATGCTTGAAAAACTCGGCCTGCGCCCGGACGACATCGTCACCGGCGTCAATGGCCAATCGATCACCGACCCGAGCCGCATTCACGGCATCGTCGCCGGACTGAACACTGCCAGTCGCGTCAGCATCGAAATACGCCGCGATGGCAAGACCGAAACCTTGAACCTCAACGTGCCCCGCTGAGAGACACCATGAAAAGACTTTTCCTAGCTTCGCTCCTCGCTCTCAGCCAAAGCGCCTTCGCGCAGGAGCAGACGCACACGCTCAACCTCAAGGACGCCGATATTCGCGTCCTGATTTCCTCGGTCAGTGAAATCACCGGCAGGAACTTCATCGTCGACCCCCGTGTCGAGGGCAAAGTGAATGTGGTCTCGGCCAAGCCGATGGCGGCCGAAGAGGTCTATCAGGTCTTTGAATCGGTTCTGCGTGTCCATGGTTACGCACTGATTCCGGCCGGCAACATGGTCAAGATCCTGCCCGAAGCGGTTGCCAAACAGGACGGCGCAGCCAGCCTGAATGGTGGACTGGGGCCCGACTCCATGGTTACGCGCGTGATCCCGGTGCGCTATGTGGCGCCCGCGCAGGTCGTGCAGGTGCTTACCCCGCTGGTGCCGCAATCCGGTAGCGTCGTCGTCAGCCCGGCTGGCAACTCGGTCATCATTACCGACCGCGCCGGCAATGCAACACGCCTGGAAAAACTCATCCAGCGCATCGACATCGAAAGTGATTCGGCGATCGAGATCATTTCGCTCAGTCACGCCAATGCGACGGAAGTTGCGAATACGGTCAACCGCTTGAGCGACAAGTCTGGCGCTGCCGGTTCACCCAGCGCGAATGCCGTAGCCGACGCGCGCACCAATTCCATCCTGTTGTCCGGGGATCCAAGCGCGCGGCTCAAGCTGCGTGCGTTGATCGGCCATCTGGATACGCCGCTCGGCGACAACGATGCGACCGAAGTGGTGTACCTGCGTTACGCCAAGGCCGAAGACCTGGTTCCGGTGCTCGATGGTGTCGCCCAAACACTGACCGGCGAATCTGCCGGCACGGTCGACAAACCGAGCGCGCGCACGGCGACGATCCAGGTGCACAAGGAAACCAATGCGCTGATCATCACGGCGGCGCCTGCGGTGTTCCGCGAACTGCAGGCTGTGGTTCGCCGGCTCGATGTCCGTCGGGCACAGGTCATGATCGAGGCGATCATCGCTGAAGTCTCGGACGAGGCCATCAAGGAAATCGGCGTGCAATGGCAGGCGACCGATTCGCTGAACGGCTCGGAAGGATTCGTCGGCGGCACGAATTTCCCCGACCAGACCGGCAACGGCAGCATCGTCGGCGCAATCACGAACCCTTTGGGTGCGCTGGGGCGTGGCTTCAACGTCGGCTACCTCACCGGCACCACCACTTTGCCGGGTACCGACGACACGGTCTATGAGATTGGTGCGCTGGCCAAACTGCTGCGCGGCGACGGTCGTTCGAACATCCTTTCGCAGCCTTCGATTGTCACTCTGGACAACAAGGAAGCGAACATCACGGTCGGCCAGGAAGTGCCGTTCCTGACCGGCTCGTACACCAACGCCGGCAGCACCAGTGGCGGCAACAACCAACCGAACAATCCGTTCCAGACCATCGAGCGCAAGGAAATCGGCATCAAGCTCAAAGTCACGCCGCGGATCAACGAAGGCGACAGCGTCGCCCTCGACATTTTCCAGGAAGTGTCTTCGCTGGCACCAACACCGGCCGGTGCAACCGACCTGGTCACGAACAAGCGCGAGATCAGCACCAGCGTCATGGTGCAGGATGGCGGCATGCTCGTGCTCGGCGGCCTGATTTCCAATCAGGTTGACCAGTCGGTCAACAAGGTTCCGGGGCTGGGTGACATCCCCCTGCTCGGCAACCTGTTCAAGTATCGCAACAGCAAGATGCAGAAGCGCAACCTGATGGTGTTCCTGCGCCCGACCATCCTGCGCGACCCGGAAACGGAACGCGTGATCTCGCAGGAAAAATACAATCTGCTGCGCGCCGAACAGATCCAGGCGCGCGAGAATCGCGAATCGATGATTCGTGACGAAGACATGCCCATCCTGCAGGAATGGGGCCAGCCGCTGCGCGCCGACCCGCGCGCCGAGGCAACCCCGCACAACGAGTAAGCGCTTGAACGTCAGCGACATTCCAGGCCACGAGAACCCACCCCCGCGGATCATCGCCCGCCCGCCCTATGCATTTGCCAAACGCCAGGGCGCCACGGTGCACGAGCGTGTCGGCGATCGCACGGTGGTGGCGCACCGCGCCGATGCAAAACTCGAAGCATTGCTTGAACTGCAGCGATTCGTCGGCGCGCCGGTGCGATTCGCGCGGCTGCCGGACGAAGAGTTCGACCAGTTGCTGCGCGAACTGTACGAGTCCGGTGGTGACGCTCGGCAAATGGCCGCCGATCTGGGCGACCGCGAAGATCTCGGTGCACTGAGCGACGCCTTGCCTGAGCCGCAGGATCTGGCCGAGAGCGACGACGAAGCGGTGATCATCAAGCTGATCAACGCGCTGCTGGCCCAGGCGATTCGCGAGAACGCCTCGGATATCCACATCGAACCCTACGAAAACCGACTGGTCGTGCGTTTCCGCGTCGACGGCGTCCTTCGCGAAATCCTCAGTCCCGCCCGTGCCGCGGCAGCTCCGATCGTGTCGCGCATCAAGGTCATGGCCAAGCTGGACATCGCCGAGAAGCGGTTGCCGCAGGACGGTCGCATTGCGCTGCGGGTTGCCGGCCGCCCGGTCGACGTTCGCGTCTCGACGATCCCCGCCGGTTACGGTGAACGGGTCGTGCTGCGCTTGCTCGACAAACAGGCAGGCAGACTGGATCTCGCCAAACTCGGCATGCAGGAAACGATGCTGGGGACACTGAACGACCTGATCCATCGTCCGCATGGCATTCTGCTGGTCACCGGTCCGACCGGATCCGGCAAGACCACGACCTTGTATGGCGCGCTGTCGCGCCTGAATGACGCCACGCGCAACATTCTGACCGTCGAGGACCCGATCGAGTACTACCTCGACGGCATCGGCCAGACCCAAGTGAACACCAAGGTTGAAATGACGTTCGCGCGCGGTTTGCGCGCCATCCTCCGCCAGGATCCCGATGTCGTCATGGTCGGTGAAATCCGCGATCTGGAAACTGCCGAGATCGCCGTGCAGGCGTCATTGACCGGTCATCTGGTGATGTCCACGCTGCATACCAATTCCGCGGTCGGCGCCGTCACGCGCTTGCGCGACATGGGTGTCGAGCCGTTCCTGCTGTCGTCCTCGCTGATTGGCGTCTTGTCGCAGCGATTGGTCCGCACGCTGGATCCGGGCACCCGGGAAGGTTATACGGCCACTGCAACCGAACTGGCTGCGTTCAACCGGCCGAAGTCCGATGAGGGCACCACACTGTTCCGCCCTCAGTCCGGCCTCACCGGCAAACTGGCCGGTTACAAGGGCCGCACCGGCATTTACGAACTGATTTCGGTCGACGAAGGCATGCGCAAACTGATCCACGAAGGCGCTTCCGAAGCCGACCTCGAATCGCATGCACGCAAACGATCGTCTTCGATGGCCGAAGACGGCTGGCAGAAGTGCATCACCGGGCAAACCTCGGTTGATGAAGTGCTCCGTGTCGTGCGCGAAGAATGAGTCATTGATCATCAAGAAAGGAACTCGACATGCTGACCGCCACTGAAACCGAAAAGGCCATTGCCGCCCTCAACAAGATCATGGAAGTCGAACTGGCCGGTGTAGTGCGATATACGCACTACTCGCTGATGGTATTCGGCTACAACCGCATCCCGATCGTGTCATGGCTCAAGGGGAATGCCAGCGAAGGCCTCGCCCATGCCCAGCAAGCCGGCGAAATGCTGACCATGCTCGGCGGCCATCCCTCGCTGAAGATCGGTGGTTTGCTGGAAACGCACCAGCACGACATCGGCGACATCCTGCGCGAAACGCTGGCTCACGAACAAAGTGGACTGGCGACCTATTACGAGTTGCTCGACATCGTGCGCGACAAGTCGATCGTGCTCGAGGAATACGCTCGCGACATGATCCAGCAGGAAGAACTGCATCTTGATGAAGTCAACAAGATGCTGCGCAAGCCTGGTGATATCGCGCCGTTTCGGGCCTGACACTGCGCTCACCCGATTGCCCCCCAGGCTTCCCGGCGGCGGCCCGCACCCGGGCGTACCCTCCCGGAAAGCGGTCAAACTGGCGGTCCAGCCACAACTGCTGACAATCTGGCGCGGCTACCGGCCCACGGGTCACTTGGCGTTGACCGGGAACAGGATTAACCTCAACTTCCCGTCGCAAGCGATTGTCCGCGCGGCGCTTTTGCTGGGGTAGGCCGTGACGTCCGTGCTCATCGCAGAAACCTCGATCACTCGCCGACGGGCGATATCGGCGGTATTGGCCAATTCCGGTTTCAGTGTGCAGACACTGGGCAGCTTCGAGGAGTGCCTCGCCCTGCTTGAACGGATGCCGCGCAGCTCCAGCGAAATCGGTGCTGTGGCAGTGGGTTGGCCGGACTACGGCGAGCCCAAGGCCGACGAAGTCTTCGACATGCTCAGCCGCGATCAGTTCGAGCATCTGCCGGTTCTGGTGCTGGCCGATGCATCGAGTCCCGGCGCTGTGAACTGGATGATGAAGCGGCCGCGCGCAGCGCTCCTCAACTGGGGTGACTACAACGACGCTGGCGACGCCCTGAACAAGCTCATGCGTCCGAGCAGCACGTTCAGCCAGGCCGATGACCACAATGCCGGCGCCAATCTCCGCGTCTTGTTGGTCGATGATTCCGCAACCGTGCGACTGGCCTTCCAGAAGCTGCTGTCGAAGCAGGGTTATCTGGTCGAGATCGCACCGAGTGCCGCCGAGGGCCGCAAGAAGTTCGAAGCGGCACCGGCTGACATTGTCGTGACCGACTACTTCATGCCGGGCGAAAACGGCCCGGAGCTGATCCGGTCGATCAAATCCAGCGCCGCCGGGCGCGCCACCGTCTGCGCCGTGATCACCGGCACCTATTCAGACCAGGTCATCAACGACTCGTTGGCCTCCGGTGCAGTCGAGTGCATGTTCAAGAGCGAGGCCAAGGAACTGTTCCTGGCGCGCCTTGCATCGCTTGCCCGGATGGTGGTGGATCGCAAGACGGTGGACGCCGAACGGCGGCGCCTCGAAGGCATTCTCAGCTCGGTGGGTGATGGCGTCTACGGCGTCGATCGTGCCGGCGGGATCCAGTTCATCAACCCGGCCGCAGTCCATCTGCTCGGTTATGCCGGAGCGAACGATCTGGTCGGAGAGTCTGCGTACGAGAAATTCCATCACGCGTTCGAGAACGGCGCACCGATGCCGAAGTCCGCGTGTTTCCTGTCGGCGTGTTATCAGAACGGCAACCAGGTTCCGAATTGGCAGACCGTGTTCGTCACCGCCGCGCGACGGCCGGTGCCGGTCGAATGTACGGTCTATCCTATGACCGTCGACGGTGTCCGCGAGGGCTCGGTCGTGGCGTTCCGGGACGTGTCCGAACGTCGTGTCCTGGAAGAGGAACTGCGCTGGCAGGCCACGCATGATTCGCTGACCAAACTGCACAACCGTGCGTTCTTCGAAAGCCAGCTGGATCAGGAAGTGGCACGCCTGAAGCGCTCCGACCAAACGTCGCTGCTATTGTTCATCGATGTCGACCGCTTCAAGTACATCAACGATACCGCTGGCCACAGTGCCGGTGACCAACTGCTGATTGAGGTCAGTCAACGGCTGAAGTCGCGACTGCGCCAGTCGGACAGCCTGTCGCGCATGGGCGGCGACGAGTACGCGATCGTCCTCCGCAACGTGAAGAGCCAGGACATCGACTCGATCGCCGACGAGTTCCGGCGCGCGTTGACGAGCCATCCGTTCGTCTATGCCGGCAAGAGTTATCGCATCACCATTTCGATCGGCGTCGCCCGCATGGACCGCTTCACCGAATCGCCTCAGGATGCGATGGCTGCCGCCGACATGGCATGCCACATCGCCAAGAATGGCGGGCGCAACCAGACGCATGTGTTCTCGCCGGAATCCGACCAGCGCGCCACGATGGATCAGGAGCTCGGCTGGTCGACACGGCTCGAAGAAGCACTTCGTGCGGACGGCTTCGTACTGAGTTACCAGCCGATCGTCCCGTTGGCGGATTTCCAGGATACCGGCGTAACCGACACACGACGGCTGGAGCCCTACTTCGAAGCCTTGATCCGTTTGCGCGAGAACAACTCGAACCGACTGTTGGCGCCGGACGCGTTCCTGCCCACTGCCGAACGCTTCGGCATGATGCTCGACATCGACCGATGGGTGATTCACAACGCGTTCCGGGCGCTCCGCGAAACTGCGCGTTCGGGTCGTCGCGTGAAGCTGTCGATCAATCTGTCCGCACAATCATTGACCAACTCGGGCACGGCGTCGTTCATCACCGACAAGTTCGTCGAGTTCGACGTCGATCCGAAGCAGCTGGTATTCGAGATCACCGAGTCGCGCGCCGTTTCGAATCTGGAGAGTGCCCGTGCGCTGATCGGACATCTGCGAGCCCTGGGTTGCCAGTTTGCACTCGACGACTTTGGCGTCGGCTTCTCGACGTTCTCGCACCTGAAACACCTCGACGTGGACTTCCTGAAGATTGATGGTTCGTTCATCCAGGGTCTTGTCGACGACAAGATCGATCAGGCGGTGGTGAAGGCGATCACCGGTATCGCCCATTCGATCGGCAAGCAGACCATCGCCGAATTCGTCGATCGACCTCAGATCCTGCCGCTGCTTCGTGAAGCGAACGTCGACTATCTGCAGGGCTATTTTGTCGGCGAGCCTCAGGTTGGCCTTGAGCGCGCCCTGCCGTTTGCAGGTTATGGCCCGATCACACCGGCCGCTTCATCGACCACGCAAACACCGGCCAGTCCGGGTGGCAGCGAGACCGTGCGCGCGGCAGGATGAGTTTCCTGTTTCATGACTACGAGACGTTCGGTGCCGATCCCAAGCGGGATCGGCCCTCGCAGTTCGCAGCGCTGCGAACGGATGATTCATTCCGGATCATCGGCGAACCGATCTCGATCTTCCTGAAGCCCGATCGCGACATTCTTCCCGACCCGGTGGCTTGTCTGATCACTGGCATCACGCCTCAGCAAGCGGATCGGGACGGGCTCGACGAACCGCACTTTTTTGCCGAAGTCCACGAACAGATGAGCGTGCCGAAAACCTGCACGCTCGGTTTCAACTCGATCCGATTCGATGACGAGTTCACGCGCTTCGGGTTCTGGCGCAATTTTTTTGATCCCTATGCGCGCGAGTGGCAGGGCGGCAATTCGCGCTTCGATCTGATCGACGTCGCGCGCATGTGTTACGCGCTGAGGCCGCAAGGAATCGAATGGCCCGAGCACGAAACCGGTAAACCGAGTTTTCGCCTCGAGCATCTGGCGACGGCCAACCGATTGACGCACAGCCACGCCCATGAGGCCCTGTCGGATGTCGAAGCGACAATCGGTCTGGCCCGACTGATCCGGCAACATCAGCCGAAGTTGTTCGATTTTCTGTTCGGGTTGCGCGACAAACGGCGTGCCGGCAGTTTGCTCGATTGGGTCAATCGCGAACCGGTATTGCACAGCTCGTCGCGATTTCCTGCCGAACGTGGTGCGACATCGATCGTCATGCCGCTCGCACAACATCCCGTCCAGTCGAACGGCGTGATCGTGTTCGACTTGATGACCGACCCCGCGGAACTGCTGGGACTGCCTGCCGATGAGATCCGGGACCGGGTGTTCGTCGAGCGTGCCGCATTGCCTGAGGGGATCGAACGCATTCCGCTGAAGCTTGTGCACCTCAACAAGGCTCCGGCCCTGGCGCCGATGTCCGTGCTCGCCGGTGTCGATTGTGGCCGCATCGGCCTGGATGTCGCACGCTGTGAAGAACACGCCCGGCGCCTGAAGGAAGCCGGCCCCGAACTCACTGAAAAGATGCGCCGGGTCTTTGCTCAGGAAACCGCATTCCCGACCCAGGATGCGGAGCAAGCTTTGTATGCCGGGTTCGTTCCGCCGCACGATCAGGCCTTGTTGGCTCAGGTACGGCGCAGCGCTCCCGAGGCGTGGCCGGTGCTGCAGGGCCAGTTCAAGGATGCCCGACTGGCGGAGTTGTTGTTTCGGCATCGTGCGCGCTACGCACCGCACTTGCTCGACGATGCCGATCGGGTTCGATGGCAGTCTTGGCGACGGACAGTGCTGATCGATGGCGGTGAATTCCCAGAACGCACCATCGCCGGTCGGCTGGCGCAGATCGAGTCACACCGTTTGCGCACGGACTTGCCGCAAGGTGGGCAAATGATTCTGGATGCGCTCGAACAGTGGATCAGGCAAGTCGCGGACGACTTTTCCAATTCGTGACGTGACGCGGCAATGTGGTCTCAGGCCTGGTCTCGGGTGGGTGATTCCCGCGGCCTTCGGCCAACGAAAATCCTTGTGCGGCCTGCCCGCTCAGCGACGCAGCACGTCGCGGTAACGCTGGACTGTCGGTGCCAATCCTTCGTACAGGGCATCGTTGAAGAGGGCGTGACCAATCGACACTTCCGCCAAGTCCGGCAGCGCAGCCATCAGTGGCCTCAGGTTCCTGGCGTCGAGATCATGGCCAGCATTGACACCCAAGCCCGCAGCACGCGCCTGGTCGTGGACACGCCGGCAATCGGCCAGCGCCGGTTCGTGTCGACCGGCTGCAAAAGCCTCGGCATAGGGTCCGGTGTAGATCTCGATGCGATCCGCACCGAGCGTCGCCACATCCCCAATCTGCGTACTGTCGGCGTCCATGAACAGGCTGACGCGACAGCCGTATGACTTGAGTTCGGAGATCATGGGCTCCAAGCGTGCGCCATCACGCGCCAGATCGAAACCGTGATCGGACGTGATCTGTCCATCACCATCCGGTACCAGTGTCACCTGCTCGGGTCGCGTTTCGCGCACAAGTTCAAGCAAACCCGGGTATCCACGCGTATTCTTTGGTGCAAACGGATTCCCCTCGATGTTGAACTCGATGTGCGGAGGCAACATCGCTCGCAACGCGCGGACATCATCTGGGCGGATGTGACGCAGGTCAGGACGCGGATGGACGGTAATCCCCTCGGCTCCCGCGGCAATGGCCACTCGTGCCGCCTCAGTCACTGACGGCAACAACCCACCACGCGAATTCCGCAGCACGGCGACCTTGTTCACATTGACGCTCAACTTGGGATTCATGCCTTCACCTTTGTGCCGAGCCTGCCTGGAACGGACCAGCTCGTGTGCCGGCCTTCGAACCGATTGCCGACCTATGACCGGATTCTCGCTGCCACTCTTCGGATTTGGAAGCAGAACCGCAGCGGGTGCTTTGTAAATTCCGGTGCGGCAGTGCCGCAAGGTATTGGAAAGCCGCGCCAGTGTGGTCAAATCGCCGCATGTTTGACCGATTCGACTTCAGGGTAGTGCGGATCTGCCTGGGCGCAGCGCTGTTGTCATGCCTGGGCTTTGCACAAGCCGCTCCGACCGAAGGGTCCGAACTGGTTGGTGCGCCTTTGATCCAGCGATTCACCGCAGAGGACTACCAGGTGGCTCCGCGCCATTTTTCCGTCTTGACGGATGATCAGGGTCGCGTCTTTGTCGGCACCATGGAAGGCGTGTTGATCTTCAGCCACGGCCGTTTCGAGACCATCACGCTGCCCAGTGACAGCTCGGCGCGCAAGCTCCTGTTGGGTGATCGTGGCCGCATTTATGTCGCCGGTTACGACCACTTCGGCTATCTGCGCCAGGACCGTCTGGGAGAGTGGTCATTCGTCGATCTGGACGAGCGCTTCACGGAATCACCCGGCCCACATTCCCTGGGCGATGTCTGGGATGTCGTCCTGCTTGGTGTGGATGCTTATTTCCTGACCGCCGAGCGGCTCTATCGAGTCGGCAAGGATCACAGCGAGTCTTGGCCTACCCCGGGCCGATCCCACTCGATGTTCACGTTCGAGGACGAACTGTTGGTGCGGGTGCAGGGCCAGGGGCTGATGCGGTTCTCGCAAGGCACCTTCACACTCGTTCCGGGCGGCGAGCAACTTGCTTCGGCGCGTGCAAACGCAATACTGCCAAGCCCCGATGGAGTTCTGATCGGCACACGCAACGACGGCTTCTTCCGGTGGCAACAGGGGCGGGTCACGGCCATGCACTCCGAACTGGACGGATGGTTTCGGCAGGCGGAGCTCTATTGCGGCTTGACCTTGACTGATGGCACCTTTGCCGTCGGGGCACTGAACGGCGAAGTCCTGCATCTGGACGACCGGCTGCAACTGCTCGATCGTTTTGTCGCGTCCAGCTATCCGATCGTGAGTCTCGCTGCGGACCGCGAGGGTGGGCTCTGGGCTGCCACCGATGGTGATCTGGTGCGGGCCGCGTGGCCATCGCCCTGGACCCAACTGACCGATGCCGATGGCTTGCTGGGATCGATTGAAGACAGCGCGTACTTTGGCGGCCGAAGATATGTCGCAACGTCGATGGGCCTGTTCGCGAGTCAGGTGGATTCCGGACAGCGGGTGACTTTCGCTCGGATCGATGAACTCGGCAGTGATGAGATCTGGGATCTCCAGGTCCACGACGGCTTGTTGTTTGCCGCACACCGGCTCGGGATCTACCAATACGACGGCAAACAGTTCCGCAAGATCTCGAATGCCGCGTACCCGTTCGATGTGGTGTCATCGTCATATCACGGGGATCGGTTGTACGGCCTCAGTGATGCCGGCCTCGTTGTGCTCGCGAAAGGCACTGACGGCTATGAAGAACGGGCGATCCTGCCGATTCCCGGCGTGGGTTTGTATTCTCTTGCGGAAACCTCGGCCGATGAGATTCTGGTCGGCAACTTCCGCGGGTTTCCGGCCCGTCTGGGACTGGACTCTGAAGGCCGGACGCTTCTGCGCAACGAATCACTGGACGAGCGTTTCGGTGTTCAGGTCAAAGACGGCCAACTCGCAAGCATTTCCCGCCTGGGCAGCGATATTGTCCTCGGCACCACCGCCGGCATTTCGGTTTGGCGCAAACAGCGGTTCCAACCAGATGACTTGCACGGACTCGGCGCGCTGATCGAGCGCAAGGATGAAATTTCGATCCGCGAGTCCGGTGATCGGCGCTTTGTATTCACATCACGACAACTGTTCAAACAGGATGGCGACAGCCCCTGGGAGCGGGTCCAGATCAGCTCACCCCTGGCGCGCGGTGTGATCGATGTGTCGATCGAGCCGAACGGGCTGGTTTCGGTTGTGACTTGGGGTGCCTTGCTGACACAGGACCAAAGCCGCAAGACGACTGGAGTCGCCAGTTCGCCTGTGGGCATGCACCGTCTGTCGGTCCTCGGGAATCAGAAACAGGTCTGGCACCTGCCACTTGAGCCATCGACGATGCCGACCGTGGATCCGCACCGCTTGCTGCGGTTCGAGTACGGTGTCAACAGTGCCGAACGCGGTATCGAATACCGCAGCTGGCTGGTCGGGTTCGAACCTGGTTTCTCAGGTTGGAGCGAATCGAAACTTCGTGAGTTCTCCGCGCTGGCGCCGCGTCAATACGAGTTGCGGATCGACGCCCGCTCGCCGTCGGGGCGCCAGATTGACCGACTCACGTACGCATTCGAAGTTCTGCCGCGCTGGTATCAGACTCAATGGGCGGCATGGCTTGCCTCCGGTCTCGTGTTGCTGTTGGCCTGGCTGCTGGCCTGGTCTTGGAATCGCTGGCGTTCGCGCCAACTGCGCGCTCGCAACATCGAACTGGAGCGCTCGATCGAGGCACACACGCGTGAACTGGAAGTCGCCAATCAGCGTCTGGCCAAACTGGCGGTCCAGGATGGATTGACCGGGGTGACCAACCGCCGCGGCTTCGAACAGGCCTATGCGCGCATGTGGAATCGTCTGGCTGAAACACGTCAGCCGATGACCGTGCTGATGGTCGATGTCGACTTCTTCAAGCAGTTCAACGATGCCCATGGCCATCTGGCCGGAGATGAAGTGTTGCGCAGGATTGCCCGGGCACTCGAAGCAGAAGTCCACGAGTCTAGTGAAGTGTTGGCGCGCTTCGGCGGCGAGGAGTTCGCGGTTCTGTTGCCGAGCACCCACTTCGATGAAGCGATGACCCGGGCGCAACTGATCCGCGAACGATGCGAAGAGGCCGGTCGCGAACACGACATCACGGTCAGCATCGGCGTTTCGGTGTGTGTGCCGCGCGGCGGCTTGAAGCCCTCACAACTGCTCGACGAAGCGGACGCAGCGTTGTATCGGGCCAAAAAAGCGGGTCGGAACCGCATCGAACGCGGCCGGACCATCTGAGCGCCAGCTGTGGCTTAACCAGCGTATCGGGCGGCGGATCGCCGAATTGCCCGGAATCAGGCACGGTCTGCACAGCGGGCCCGGACAAGCGCCGGGCCCGCGCTTGAATCAAATCAGAACGTGCATCCGTAGGCCGAGAGACCCGCCTTCGCACTTTCCCGGGCGCGGTTGCACACTTCCGGCAGCACCGGCCGCATGCCTTCGTTTGCAGCCATATCCTTCCAGGACTGGCGCCATTGCTTGACACCTTCTTCCAGCACACCGCGACTTTCGACCGGTACTTTATCGGTCACACAAACCTGGTAGGCGGTCAGGAAGTCATCACAGTCGGCAATGCCGATGGCGTCACCGGCCAGAACGGCCGTATCGACTGGTGCAGGAGCGGCCTCAGCGGGGGCCGGAGTGGCCTCGGCGGCAGTCTCAGTCTGCACCGGTTCGCTCGCGGCTGGCGCCGCAGCCTCTTCCTTCGAACAGGCCACAAGGCCAACCAGCAACAACACCGGCACCAGGTACTTTGTCTTCATCGGGAATCTCCTTTTGGGGCTTCCAGCATGGCACACACAACAAAACGCCAGCAGAACAGAAAGCCGGACACACAGGTGGCCGGGTCAGACGCCAAGATTCAGATCCCAGGCTGCAACCCGGTCCAATCGGATCTTGTTCGCGAACAGCGAGAACGCGAGCATTCCGGCCAGGCCGTTGGCGCGCTGCACCCACGGCGGCAGGTACAAAGGCGCCCGGATGAAGCCCGAATCAAACCAGGGTTCGAGCACGATGACGTCGTGCAAGGTCATCTTGCCGGCGAACAGGAACCGGCAGAGTTTCAGTTTCCGGTTCTTCAAGGCCCACCGGAAGAACGTGTGCACACTGAGCAATCCGTGCAGATAGACAGTGTCCTTCGTGAATGCCGCACCCCCGGTCGTCGGGGCGCCGCGGAAAATTCGGGCTGCCGACGTAAATGCTTCGGCGTCGGTCTGGCCGCTTGCCAGGAAGAACTCGAAAACCTGGATGAAGTCGGCCCCATCAAGTGCCTTGTCGATGCCGAGGATCCGCATCGAGATACGTTTCATGCGACCGATGTCGATCGATCCGGTGATCAGCTCGGCGAATGTCGCCAGACCTTCCTGAGTGGCCGTGATCCTCGGTGAGTTTCGCGCCATCGACGCCAGATGCGGCTGTTCACGTCCATTCAGTGCCGTCAGCGAGTGCACGAACGCTTCGTGCTCGAGCAGCTGGTGGCGGTCGTACTCGGAAAACGCGGTGGCGCTGCGCAAGCGGATGCGCGTGGGCCCAGCGGCCGCTTTTGCGGTGAGCTCGGGATCGATTTCGACGCGCACCTTGTGATGCACGAAAAATTCATCCATGCGGTCCTGCAGTTCCTGCTGCATGATCTGGGCACTGAGGCAATAGTCGGCTTCGTGTGTGGCCAACTCCTGCGAGAGTTCGTCAGCGAGTGCAATAAAATGTTCGGCAGCATCGAGATTGTGGAAATCCGATCCGGGCAATGCATCACCCGGTCGGCCGAACAGGCGGATCGAATGTTGGGTGATCTCGCTCGTGCCCGCGGCATCCAGCATGCGTGTGGCGATTTCCCATGACTCGGCGGTTCGACGGATGTATCCGCCAACAGGGTGATCGGCGGCATACCGCGCCTCGTGCTGGATATCGTTGAGTTCGCGCCGGACGTCGTCATAGTCGCGTTTGCGATAGGGCACCTCGGGCAGGAAGCCTTGTCCCCGCCGATATCGTTCGATGAACTCGTATTGCAGGTGTGCCGGCCAACTCAGCGAATCGAGCATGCGAATGCCACGCACGGCATCCACGAGCCGACGATCCAGTGCGGCAAAAAACGCCAGTTCGGAATCAACGGGTTGGTTCATGAGCGGCTCACCGAAGCGGGAGAAACACGATCGCGGCCTTCGTACTTGGCCCGATACAAGGCTCGGTCGGCTTCGATCAGGAATGCATCACAACCAGCATGACGCTCGGGCGCGAATTCGGCGACGCCAATGCTCGTCCGGATCCGCAGCTCCGGCAATTCAGGCACGACCGCCACTGCAGCCAGACCAATCCGGAATGCCTCGGCGCGCTGTGCAGCCTGTGCCTCACGATGAACCGGAAGCAGTACCGCAAATTCCTCACCACCGAGCCGAGCCGGCAATTCACCCTGCCCTGCGAAAACGTGTCGCAGTTGTTCGGAGAACCCCATGAGACAGCGATCTCCGATGGCGTGACCATGCTGGTCGTTGATCTGCTTGAAGTGATCAAGGTCGATGACCAGCAGCGACAAGGGTGCTTTCAATGCAGTCGCCTCGGCCTGGGCCCGCTCCAGTTCGGCGACGAACACGCGCCGATTGGCGAGTCGTGTCAGATCGTCGGTACGGCTCATCTGCTCGAAGGCGTCACGCTGCTGCCGCAGGGTCTCCTCGAAGTCCAGACGATTGTGGAAGTCCCGATGACTGCGCACCAGCGAGCTCACCACATAGAAGAAGTAGACCGTGAGGCTGAACGCCACTGCGCGGTCATGCCCGGGTACCCACATCAAAGCCGTACAAGGCGCGTAGATCAGAACAATCGCCAGCAACGATGGCCAAAAGCGCATGCAATAGGTGTGCGCGATTGCAGTGGCGAATCCGGCCGAGCCGATCAACAAGGCCACCCGTGCATCTTCGAGGATCGGGCTGACCAGGGTCCACAACACGACACCGCCCCAGATCGCTGCCGAGATCTGGATGATCAGCCACTGGATGTCGAGCCAAACGGCCAGCTGTTTCGGATCTTTTGATTCCGGCGGTCGGATGAGCACCCGCGCGACCGCAAGCCCGATGAAGGTCACGGCGATCACCAGTGACGAAGCCGGATAAACACGCAGCGCCGGAGTGAACAGGCAAACCAGCAACCAGCCGAGGACATAGAACACGCCGCCAACGACCATGCGCCGACGGGTCTCGTCGACTTCATGCCTCAGCCGGCGCAGATTCACGCCGTTCAATTGGATCTCCCGTTCCATCCCCCGATCATTGAGCGCAGCGCCGGGATGGTCAATACGTGGCCCGGCTCAACTACCTTGGAACCGTGAACAACGTTCCGCGGAAGTCGAGCACAAGATGATCCGGGTGGATCTCCCTCAACCAAAGTTCCTGGCCAAGCACACCTTGTTCGGAAATGCGGCGTTCCTGATAGACAACGAACCGTTGCCCCGGATCATCGTGGTACCGATAGGTACTGAATCGAAGGACCGGCAAATCCCGCCGCAGCGAATACGGCAGGTCGGTGTACACCGGCAGGGTCGGCGCTGCAGCCATCGCTGCCGGAGCCGACTGGATCTCCGGGGCCTGAACCGGGGCTTGCGGCACCTCTGCAGGTATCGGCATCGTGTCCTGAGCGGTCATGGGGGTAAGACCCGTTACTCGCTGACCTGGCAACGAGGTCCCGTTCGGCACTGCGACATCCGCCGGCTGGATGATCGTCGTTGTCGGTGCCAGTTCGTTGATCGACGCCGGTGCTGCCGGATCGGGTTGAATGGTCTCTGCAGGGGTTGGCGGCGGCACCGCGGGCGGCGGCACTGCGACCACCGGGGCGTCCGGTGCAGGATCGGACGCCGCGGCAGGTTTGGGTTCCGTCGCCGCAGGGGTCACTTCTGCAACCGGGCTGAACCGATCGGGCCAGAGTTCACGGCGGTTCTGCCAGGCACCGGCGGCCAGAACACCCGCAACGGCGAGGCCCACCCACAATGGCCACAGCGAACGGCGCGGCGACGCCCGCCAGACAGGTGAAACGGCCACCGGTACATCGGGCGCCATCGGGCGCGCCGCTTCGGATCGTTTCAAGGCATCAAGAATCTGGCTCATCGCCCATTATGGAGCAGATCAACCTCGCCCGCTGTTGACCTTGGTTGAGCCTTCCGGATTGGCAAGCTCCTGATGTGCAGAGGGGTTCCGCCGCCAGTTGCAGAGCTTGGCCGTATGCTCTTGGTTCGTTGTCTTGCCGGTCGTGTCATCCCGTGCGTAGCCGCAAGCGCAGGTCGTCTCCGACCTGCCGACGATCGAGCACGCGCCAGCGCGGACGCTGTGACATGTCTGGCGGCGAGACGCCGGCAAATACGGGCAGTCCCCCATCACCCAGAACACAGGCGTTCTGATAAAGCAGCCATTCGTCGATCAAGCCAGCATGCAGGAAACTCCCGGCCATCCGGCCACCGGCCTCCACAAACAGATCGTTGATGCCGCGGCGGGCCAGCTCAGTCATCACCGGCATCAGTTCAAGACGACCATCGGTTCCCACGGCCGAACCGATCACCTGGACGCCAGGCAAGCGGCAACTCAGTACGTCCGAAACAGCATCCGCGCAGAACAACAAGGTCGGCGCTTCGGCGTCGAGCACGGCGGCATCGGAAGGAATTTGCCCATGGGTGTCCAGAATCACCCGGACCGGCGCCACGAACGGTGTTTCGACCCGTGCAGTCAATCGAGGATTGTCGGCCAGCACGGTGCCGATGCCAGTCAGGATTGCAGACGATCCGGCTCGCCATCGGTGCACGTCCGCACGCGCAGCATCGCCGGTAATCCACTTTGAGTCGCCCGAGGCCAACGCGATGCGGCCGTCGAGGCTCGATGCCGATTTCAGCCGCACGAACGGACGCTGGCGGCGCATCCGCGACAGGAACCCCTCGATCAACAGGTCGGCGTCTCCAGACATCAAGCCGGACACAACGTCCACGCCAGCCTGCCGCAGTCGCTCAATGCCCTGTCCGGAGACGAGCGGATTCGGATCTGCGCTGGCAAAGACGACGCGTCTGACTCCTGCGGCAAGCAGCGCGTCCGCACATGGCGGCGTCCGGCCATGGTGGGCACACGGCTCCAACGTCACGTAGGCGGTGGCACCGGCTGCCCGCGACCCAGCTTCTCTCAGCGCAAACACTTCGGCATGCGGTTCGCCGGCGCGCTGATGCCAGCCTGTACCGACCACTGCGGCACCATGCGCCAGAACCGCACCCACGCAAGGATTGGGCTTGCAGGTGAAACGGCCGCGATCGGCCAGGCGCAAGGCATGCGCCATGTGTTCATGATCAAACGGGGTCAGGATCATGGTTCGATCTCCATCACGGTGACGGGACCTTCGCCAAAGACCAGAGTGGCCGTGTCGCGCCACCCGAGCTTGCGGTAAAAAGCTTGCTGCCCGGCGGTGTAGAGGTAGATTTTCGGCAAGCCCAGTGCACGCGCTTCGGCGAGACACCGCTGAACCAAGGCTATGCCATGGCCCTGTCCGCGAAACTCGGGCCAGACAAAAAGGCTGGCGAGCCAAGGCGAATAAGCGCGGATGTGTTCGTGGTCGTTCGCCAACAGGCTGACGGAGCCGATCAAGCACTCCTGGTCACCGTCGACGGAGATCCCGAGGATCGTGGTGGGCACGGCGCAGCGCTGCTGGTGTGATTCGAGCTCGCATAGTGCTTCGGCCTCACTCCACTCGGGCAGCAGCGGCCCCCATTCGCGAAAGTGGGCGGAAGCCAGGCGGGGCGCATGGTGCATGCGCTCGGCCAGGTACACGAACTTCATCCGCGTTTGCCGCCCGGTTCGGGCTCGACCAACAGGGACATCTGCTTGCCTTCGAGAATCGGCAGATCACGCTCGAGCTGTTCCACTTCCTCGCGGAATTCCTTGACGTCCTCGAAACGGCGATAGACCGACGCGAACCGCACATAACCAACCTGATCGATGCGCTTCAACTCGGCCATCACCCACTCGCCGATCCGCCGCGACAGGATCTCGCGCTCACCCATCGCACGGAGGCGCTTCTGAATCGAGCCCATCACCTCGTCGATCGAAGCCGAATCGACCGGGCGTTTGTGCAGTGCGCGTTCGAAGCTGCCGCGGAGCTTCCGCTCATCGAACGATTCGCGGCGGCCATCGTGCTTCACGATCATCGGCATCTTGAACTCGACGACCTCGAATGTGGTGAAGCGCTCATTGCAGGCATCACAGTGCCGGCGGCGACGCACCTGAGTGCCATCCTCGATCAGTCTTGAGTCAACGACCCGGGTGTCTTCGTGGCGGCAAAAGGGACAATGCATGGGAGAAGCTTAGCCCGCCGCTTCCGGGCACGCCAAATTCTGTCGAAGATTCGGCTTGCGGAGTGGGCTAATGACCGGGCCCGCCGCCGTTCAGCCTCAGCTCGACGGGCATCTTGGCGAGGCGATCGAGCACGCGCAGTTCCTCCCGGCGTTCCCAGCGATCGAACAGAACCACTTCGGCCGGCCGCCATAGCGCCACCCAAGCCAGAATCAGGAATCCTTCGGATAGGAAATCGCTGGCCGGACCAGGCCACTGCTGGGCCAGAGTCCTGAGCCCGAGTCCCAGCGCCAGCCCGAACAGCCCGAACAGCAAAGCATGTCGGGCCTGCCGATGGCGTACCCGCTGGCGTCGCCGGGCACCTTCGGCAAGCACACGGAAGTGCCCATGGATCGCTGAAGCCAAGTCGCCAACGTGCGTGGCCAGGCTGTCGGGCGCATGAATCACCACCTGCAGCGCTTCGTTGGCTGAGTGCTCGCCAACTGACTCGATCAAATAGATCTCGGCGGCACGATCCAACGCCTTTTCGCGGAATGGCGAGGGATCCAGGGAGTCGAACAGCTGGGAGAGCGAGTTGACCCGGATGTCGATCGTTGGCATCGCTTGCCCTCACAGGATTCGGTTGATGTGCAGATGCCCAGCATTGCGCAGGTCATCCGCATAGGAAAGCCCAAGTGGATTCGAGCAAACCTGACACCCTGGCGCTGCCGTCACCAGGCAGTCCGGGAACCGCCGGCCAGGACTGAATTGCCAGAGTGTGCACCCCCCCATTTTCTCCGGCGGAAGTTTTGGGTTACACTCGGGTCAGTCCGTTGAGAATCAGGACCTTAGCCGCCATGCTTAAAAAAACACTTGCAGTAATTGCTGGAACCCTCCTGAGCTGCGCGAGTTTTGCGGCTGAGGTCACACTTCGTGACGACCATCCGACCGATTACACGGTCGTCGAGGGCGACACGCTTTGGGGCATCGCCAAGCGCTTCTTGAACGATCCCTGGTTATGGCCGGAGATCTGGCAGGCCAATTCGCAGATTGCGAATCCCCACCGTATCTATCCGGGTGACGTGCTCAGCCTGATTTATGTCAACGGCCAGCCTCGTCTGGTCAAGGGTCAACGCCCTGGCATCGTCAAGCTGTCGCCGCAAGTCCGCGATGTTTCGGGGCGCCGCGCAGTCAATGCGATTCCTCTCGAACTCCTCGAGCCATTTTTCGAACAGGCCCGTGTCATCACGCCGGCCGATGCGAAGATTCGCCCCTACGTGGTGGCGATCGAGGAAGACCACCTGCGTGGCACGATGGAACAGGTTGCCTATGTTCGCGGCCTGAACGCGCGTCCGGGTGAAGAATTCGATTTGGCGCGCGCGACCTACGTGTACCGCGAGGTACCGAAACATTTCCCTTGGGAAACCACCGAACGTGATGTCGTCGCCGAGCCATGGGATGCCAGCGGTTCGCTGACATTCGGGAAACTCTGGACAACCGTGTTCAAGGATTGGCGTCGCGAGAAGAGTGTCGACGTGCTCGGCCATGAAGTGGCTTGGGTCGGTCGCGGTCGCGTGATTGCCGCGGGTGATCCTGCGCAGGTACTGATCCTCCAGGGTGGTCACGAAGTCGAACCCGGTGACCTGATCCTGCCGCTGGAACGAACTCCTTACGATCAGAGTTACTCGCCGCACGAGCCTGAATCGGTCCCGGACAACATGCGCGTGCTGGCGGTGTCCGAAACCAACTACACAGCTGGTCCGCAAATGGTGGTCGCGTTGTCACGCGGCGCTCGCGACGGGGTGGCAAACGGTCAGGTCTTCTCGGCATTCTCACCATCGGAACGGATCCGCGACCGGGTCAAACACCCGGACGGCGACATCCGCACGGCACTGCGCCCGTCGAAGGCAATGGTCGATTTGCCCGAGGAATTCCTCGGCCACGTGATGATCTTCCGCACGTTCGAGAAGGTCAGTTACGGCTTGGTCATGGATGGGATCCGCCCAGTCCGCGTCAACTCGGTGATGAGACCTCCGCGGTCTACCTGAGCTGGCTGCCACACTGAGAAAACAAAGCGGCCTTCGGGCCGCTTTTTTTCTGCCCGGACAATCTGCGAAATTTCGCAGGCGAAATTCAGCAATGTGCCAATGCGCTCACGCCAGCGACGCGTCAGAGTGCACCGATGAACACTCGAAATCAATTGCCTCGGGCCCGCTTCACCTGGCTCAGAACACCGGGCGTTGGCCCGGCCAAACTGGCCGAACTGGAGCGCTGTGCACCACTTCCGGACCTGCTGCAGGCGGGACCTCAGGAGTGGCGGCGACTCGGTTTGGACGAATCAGCCGTGCGCTGGCTCCAACGGCCCAATACGCTGCAGCTGGACAACGATCTCAGGTGGCTTGATCGGCCGAAGCATCACTTGCTCTGGCCAGGGGAACCGGGTTACCCGGATCTCCTCGAACAGGCGCTGGATTCAGCGCCGCCACTTCTGGTCGATGGCTGTCCGGACATTCTGCATCGTCCCTGCATCGCGATCGTCGGTGCCCGCCGCGCCAGTGCCGGCGGCCTCGACAACGCCCGTTGGTTTGCACGCGAATTGGCTGCGTCCGGTTACACCGTGGTCAGCGGCCTGGCTCACGGTGTGGACACCGAAGCGCATCGAGCCACTTTACGCCAAGGCTTGCCCACTGCCGCCATTCTGGGCACCGGTGTCGATGTGCCCTACCCGCTCGGCAATGTCGCGCTGGCCGACGAACTGCGCGAGCACGGCGCGCTGGTCAGTGAATTTGCGTTGGGCACTTCGGCGCGACCTGAATCGTTTCCGCGCCGCAATCGCATCATCAGCGGGTTGTGCCGGGCCACTCTGGTCGTCGAGGCCGGCCTCAAGTCTGGTTCGCTGATCACCGCGCGACTCGCCGCCGAACAGAACCGGGAAGTTTTTGCCATTCCCGGCTCCATCCACAACGAGCTCGCCCGAGGCTGCCACCGTCTCCTTCGGGACGGCGCCGCGCTCGTCGAGTCACCAGCCGAAATCATCGAGCTGATGGGTGGTTTGCTGGCCCGCATCGATCCAGTACGCCATGACTCGAGGGCTTCGATCACGGATGAAGAACAGCGTCTGGTGCAGGCGATGGGATTTGATCCTGTCGACTTCGATACGCTGCAAAGCCGCACTGGCTTGACCACCCAGACAATCTCGACCATGCTGACCTCATTGGTGCTCAAGGACAGGGTGACGGATCTCGGAGGAGGCCGGTATGCCTGGCTGGCACAGCCTGATGCGACCCGTTGACGATCGCATGCGCTCAAGGAATCCGGATGAAAGAAAACGTGCTCGATGTGCTGGTCTACCTGTTCGAGAACTATTTCTTCTGCGCGCCGGAGCAAGCCACGTTCGATCGCGATTCGGTGCAGGGCGAACTCATCGAAGCCGGTTTCCATAGCGCCTGCATCGGCAAGGCCTGGGACTGGCTCGCTGAATTGCAGGCAGCGCCGCCAGCCACTTCGGGGGTTGAACGATCGCTGCGCATATATGCGCCGATCGAGCAGGAGCACCTGGATGTCGCCGCCCGTGGATTCCTGCTTCGACTGGAGCAACACGGCATGCTCGACGCAAAAACCCGTGAACACGTTCTGGAACGTGCTCTGGCGCTGGAACATACGCCGGTGGACCTGGATGACCTGAAATGGGTCGTGTTGATGGTTCTGTACAACCAGCCCGGTCGTGAAGCCGAATTCGCCTGGATGCACGCCGAGCTCAACGGCCCGACGCGGACCCACTGAATATTGGGCTTGATGGCGGTACGACCCGGCCGAATTCTGCGAGTCAGACGGGCCTTGGGAACAAAAAACCGCCCGAAGTCGCTTTCTTCGCTTGAGCCAAAACGCAAACGCTCGCACACTTGGCGCTCGATTCAGCCGAACGGGAACCGCCATGAGCGATGAAGCCATCTGGTACTACAGCAATGCCTCCAAGCAACCCAACGGTCCGATGCCGGTGGCGCAACTGCGCGAGGCGATGTTCGCCCCGGGTTGGTACGAACGTGCCCTGATCTGGCGCGATGGTTGGCCACAGTGGCGGCCGTGGAAGGAAGTTGCGGCCGAACTGGGCATTGCGCTCCCGAGTCCAGCCGAAGTCACGGCGCCGCCGCCCAGCCCTTCGCCGGTTTCGGCTCCGATCGCCGCTGCACCACCAATCGCGGCACCGCCAAGACCTTCGGCTCCGGCACCTTCTGCTGCGCCGATGGCGGCCACACAACCCTATACCCCGTCGCGAGCCGCCGCGCCACCCGCCGGTCCGCGCGGTGCGATTCCCGAGCATGAAATGGTCTATGCCGGGTTCTGGCGTCGCCTGATCGCACTGATGGCCGATAGCTTCCTGCTCAGTTTCATCATCACGCCGATCATTGCGATCGTCAGTGCCATCGCCATCCCGATGCTGGCCGGCGACGGGAATTCGCCCCCGAACCCCACTTCAATGATCGTGGTGATGGTGCTCCTGTACGGATCGATTTTTCTGGTCAGCGTCGGCTACTTCGTGTTGCTCGAGCGCAGCGCTTCCGGCGCCACGATCGGAAAGCGGTTGATGGGCATCCGGGTCGTCGACAAGAACGGCGAACGCATCGGATTCGGTCGTGCACTGGGTCGGTTCTTTGCCAAGATCCTGTCGTCGCTTCCCGCAAACATCGGCTATCTGCTCGCCGCCTTCACGGGCCGCAAGCAGGCGCTGCACGATTTTGTGGCCGGCACGCTGGTCATCGACAAGGCCACGCGAAGTGAATTGGGAGCCAAGACGAGCAGCGTCAACATCGGTGTACTGCTCGGCGTCATGGCCGTCGTCGGCATCATTGGCATCGGCTTCGTTGGCATCCTTGCTGCGATCGCTCTGCCTGCCTACCAGGACTACACCCTTCGCGCGAAGGTCGCCGGAGTCATCGCCGAGAGCGCGTCGATCAAGCTCGAGGTCAGCGAGCACTTCATCTCCAACGACAACCAGTGCCCGTCCAATGGCGACGGCATGGTGGGCAGTGCCGACAGTTATTTCGGCATGAATTACTCACGCGCGGAAGTTCTGCCCGGTCAGGATGGCAACGGCACGCCGTTCTGCCTGATCAACCTGACGCTGTCCAACACCGGAAACGACAAGCTGGACGGCCAGGTGGTGCAATTGGCCATGGATACGAACATGATCTGGACTTGCGCGTCCGACAGCGTGCCGGCGAGATATCTGCCGACCAGCTGCAAGCAATAGGCAATAACCTGGGCGCCTCTCAACTTGTTCTGAGGCTCCTTGGCCCGTTGCAGTCCCCACCCACCTCGGGGAACTGCTCCGTACGAAGCCGCAAGTACTCACGGGCTGTTGTGTGACAGCCGTGCCGCTTGCGGTTTCCTTTTGTGAGAAGGGAACCATGAGCCTGGCGCTCGAAATCACCGCTTTGAAGAAAACCTACGACACCGGCGTATCGGCCCTGAAGGGTGTATCGCTTGATGTCGCCGAGGGCGATTTTTTTGCATTGCTCGGACCCAACGGCGCTGGCAAGTCCACGTTGATCGGCGCGATCTGCTCGCTGGTCCGGCCAACGGCCGGCAGCATCCGGATTTTCGGGCACGACCTGGCTCGCAACCGCGAAACCGCGCTCGGCATGCTGGGTGTGGTGCCCCAGGAACTCAACTTCAACCAGTTCGAGAAGCCATTCGACATCGTCGTGAACCAGGCTGGGTTTTACGGCTTGCCAAGACCGCTTGCACGCGAACGCGCCGAGCGCTACCTGAAGCAACTGTCGCTCTGGGACAAGGCATTCGTGGCTTCGCGCACCCTGTCGGGCGGCATGAAGCGGCGCCTGATGATCGCGCGGGCGATGGTGCACGAGCCCAAACTGCTGATCCTCGATGAGCCGACCGCGGGCGTGGACATCGAAATTCGCCGTTCGATGTGGCAGTTCGTCGAACAGATCAACCGTGCCGGCACAACCGTGATTCTGACGACTCACTATCTGGAGGAAGCCGAGCAACTGTGCCGCAACATCGCGATCATCGACAAGGGTGAAATCGTCCGGAAGAGCGACATGAAGTCGCTGCTGGCAAGCCTTGATCGAGAGACCTTCGTGCTCGACCTCGTCGAGGCCTGCGATTCGCTGCCGAACGTCGAAGGGGTCACGTTGCGGCGTATCGATGCGTTGACACTGGAGGCAGAGGTCCCCAAGGGCACGGAACTCAATCTCGTCTTTCGCGCCCTGGATTCAGCCGGCATCCGCTTGCGGAGTTTGCGCAACAAGGCCAACCGCCTTGAAGAACTGTTCCTCGCCCTCGTCGATCGGAAAGGCAAAGCCGCATGAATACCCGAGGCAACCTTACTGCGCTGAACACCATCGTCATGCGCGAAATCTCGCGCATCCTGCGGATCTGGGGCCAGACCCTGGTGCCGCCGGCGATCACGATGACGCTGTATTTCGTCATTTTCGGCAACCTCATTGGCAGCCAGATCAAGGACATGAATGGCATCCGGTACATGGATTTCATCGTGCCCGGACTGATCATGATGAGCGTGATCCAGAACAGCTACGGCAATATCGTTTCGAGCTTCTTTGGCTCCAAGTTCCAGCGATTCATCGAAGAGATCCTGGTTTCTCCGACACCGAATTGGGTGATCCTCAGCGGTTACTGCATCGGCGCCATCGTGCGTGGCCTGATGGTCGGCGCGATCGTGCTGGTAGTGGCGTTGTTTTTCACCCGACTCGAGGTGAAACATCCCCTGATCACGCTGCTCACGCTGTTCCTCACGGCTTTGACGTTTGCGTTTGCCGGGTTCATCAATGCCATGTTCGCGAAGAAGTTCGATGACATCTCGATCGTCCCGACCTTCATCCTGACGCCACTCACCTACCTCGGCGGTGTGTTCTATTCGATTTCACTGTTGCCGCCGTTCTGGGAAAAACTCAGCCACTTCAATCCGATCCTGTACATGGTCAGTGCCTTCCGGTTTGGCGTGCTCGGCAAGAGTGACGTGCCGATCGGCACCTCACTGGCGGTGATGGTCCTCGCGGCAGTAGTGCTGGGCACCTATTCCAGTTGGCTCCTGGTACGCGGTCGCGGCTTGCGCAACTGATCAGCCAGCGTTTTTCATGGCCTCGAGCATCGCCGCCATACGCTGGTGAATCACGTTGATCG
>JBEIPT010000177.1:0-7461 GCA_040376895.1 Lysobacteraceae bacterium
GACCTTGAAAATCGACTGACCGGGCCGCATGCACTGCCAAGACGATGATGGAACCGTGTTCCGACTGATCCAAGGCGACGGAATCGCGGTTCAATCACACTCAGCATGTTCCATTCGATAGTTTGGAACGGCTGTTTCGTTTCACTGAACGCAACAACCCCATAGAATGACGGACTTTTGGCAAACAACTGCCAACCCACGGAGAAGGCAATGGCCTGGAATCAACCTGGCAACAACAACAATAAACGCCGCGACCCCTGGCAGGACGGCGATCCGCCGGACCTCGAGGAAGCATTGAAGAACATGAAGGACCGTATTGCACGCCTGTTCGGCGGCGGCGGTGGCAGCAGTGGCGGCGGCAATTCCGGCAATTCCGGAAAATCCGACAACAGCCTGTTCATGCTGGCCGGTCTGGTGTTTGGTGGCATCGTCATCATCTGGCTCGGCATGTCGACGTGGACCACGATCGACGAGTCGCAGCGCGGTGTCGTGCTCCGCTTCGGCAAATTCAACCGCATCCTCGAACCGGGCCTCAGCCTCAAGCTGCCGGCGCCGATCGAAACCGTGCAGAAAGTCGAAGCACTGCGCGTGCGCTCCATTTCGGAAGAAATGCGCATGCTGACCAGCGACGAAAACTTCGTCGTGGTCGACTACAACATCCAGTTCCAGGCCGCTGATGCGCGCAAGTATCTGTTCAAGGTGCGCAGCCCGGAAGAGACACTCCAGCAAGTCGCCAGCAGCGCTGTAAGGCAAGTTGTCGGTGGAAACACGCTGGACGCCGTGCTGTCCGGCGAGCGTACGCAGATGGCCGCTACTGCAAAAGATCTGATGCAGAAAGCACTGGACCAGTACGAAACCGGCATCACCGTGACCGAACTGAACTTCCAGAACATCCGTCCGCCCGACCAGGTCAAGGAAGCGTTCGACGACGCCATCGCGGCTCGTGAAGACAACCAGCGCATCAAGAACGAAGCCGAGGCGTATCGCAGCAAGGTCGAACCGGAAGCACGCGGTGTGGCGTCCCGACTGCGCACGGAGGCCGAAGGCTACAAGACAGCTCTGGTCGCTACCGCAACCGGTGAAGCTCGTCGATTCGAGCTTCTGGTGAAGGAATACCAACTGGCGCCGCAGGTCACGCGCAAGCGCCTGTTCCTCGAAACCATGCAGGAAGTGATGTCGAACAATCCCAAAGTCATGGTCGACGTGGGTGGCGGCAATCAGGTCATGTATCTGCCGCTCGACAAACTCATGCAGAACGCCGTGCTGCCGAACATCGTCGATCCGAAACGCGACACCAGCGGTGCCGCGCCCGACCGCGAACGCCGTCGTGATCCGGTCGACCCGCTCGGCGCCAACCGGGAGCCACGTCAATGAAATACATCGTACTGATTGTCCTCGCCGTGCTTGCGCTGGTCGCAGCCAATGGCCTGTTTGTCGTCAACGAAACCGAACGCGCCGTGTTGCTGCAGTTCGGCAAGGTGGTGCGTTCCGATTTCGAGCCGGGTCTGCACTTCAAGCTGCCCATGTTCCAGGACGTGAAGAAGTATGAGCGCCGGATTGTCACTCTGGACAAGGAACCGCAGCGTTACCTGACCAGCGAGAAGAAGGACGTGCTCGTCGACTTCTTCGTGAAGTGGCGCCTGAACGACGTCGCCAAGTTCTACACCAGCACCGGCGGCGACGAAGCCCTGGCGGAGGCTCGCCTGGAATCGTCCGTGCGGAATGCCCTCGGCAAGGAAATCATCACCCGCAAGGTGCGTGATGTGGTGTCCGACCAGCGTTCGGGTGTGATGAACGCCATCAGCAAACAGCTGAATGCCGCGGTCGACGAACTCGGCATCGAAGTGATCGATGTGCGGGTGATGCGCATCGATCTGCCTGAAGAAGTCAGCCAGCCGGTGTTCGATCGCATGTCCGCCGAACGCAAGAGTGTCGCCAATCGCCTTCGTTCCGAAGGTACCGAGGCATCGTTGGGTATCCGTGCGCGCGCCGACCAGACCCAGCGCATCACGATCGCCGAAGCCGAACGCGACGCCAGCCTGATCCGCGGTGAAGGCGACGCCGAAGCTGCCAAGATCTACGCTGCGGCGTACCAGAAGGATCCCGAGTTCTACGCATTCCATCGCAGCCTCGAGGCCTACCGCAGCACGTTCGCGAATGGTGATGCCGTGTTGGTACTGGATCCGAAGTCGGAGTACTTCCAGTACTTCGGTGAAGGCACCAAGAAGTAACCGACCGATACCACTACAAGGCCCGGGTTCATCCCGGGCTTTCTTTTGCCCGCGCCATGCCCCAGGAACTCGCCGCCGCAATCTGCCTGGTCTTCGTCATCGAAGGTCTGTTGCTGTTTGCAGCGCCGGCTGCCTGGAAGCGAATGGTCAGCCAGATGCTCGATATGAGCGATCGGCAAATCCGCATGGCCGGCGCTGCCGGTATCATGCTGGGGTTGATCGCGCTCCTGCTGGTGCGCGGCATGTTCAATTGAGTCCAATTTTTTTCGAGGGAGCCGTCATGGGCCAGTCAGTCGTCATTCTCGGTGCCCAATGGGGCGATGAAGGCAAGGGCAAGATCGTCGATCTGCTGACGGAAAACGTCGGTGCGGTCGTCCGTTTCCAGGGTGGCCACAATGCCGGCCACACGCTGGTCATCAATGGCAAGAAGACCGTGCTGCACCTGATTCCGTCCGGCATTCTGCGCGCCGATGCGCTGTGCCTGATCGGCAACGGCGTCGTGCTCTCGCCAGCAGCGCTGCGCCACGAAATCGCGGAACTCGAAGCCGAGGGCGTGGACGTGCGTTCGCGCCTGCGCATCAGCCCGGCCACACCGTTGATCATGCCGTACCACATCGCGGTGGATCAGGCGCGCGAACGTGCATCGGGCGACAAGAAAATCGGCACGACGGGTCGCGGTATTGGCCCGGCCTACGAAGACAAGGTTGCCCGTCGTGGCATTCGAGTGTCCGACCTCGCCTATCCCGACCAATTGGCCGAGAAGCTGCGCGCGGCGCTCGATTATCACAACTTCGTGCTGACCGGCTGGCTGAAGGCCCCGGCGGTGGACTTCCAGCAGGTGCTCGATGAAACCCTGGGCTTCGCGGAGTACGTGCGGCCGATGGTCGAAGACGTCAGCACGCTGCTCTACGAAGCACGCAAGGCCGGCCAGCGAATCCTGTTCGAAGGTGCCCAAGGCTCTCTGCTCGACATCGACCACGGCACCTACCCTTATGTCACTTCGTCGAACACGACCACCGGCGGCGCGCTTGCTGGCTGTGGTGTCGGTGCCGATGCCATCGACTACGTCCTCGGCATCTGCAAAGCCTATGCCACCCGAGTCGGCAGCGGCCCGTTCCCGACCGAACTGGACGACGACATGGGCGAATTGCTGCGCAAACGTGGCAACGAGTTCGGCGCCACCACCGGCCGACCACGTCGCTGCGGCTGGATCGATCTGGTCGCGCTGAAGCGGGCCGTCCAGATCAACGGCATCGACGGCCTGGCCATTACCAAGCTCGACGTGCTCGACGGTTTGCCCAGCATCAAGGTCTGCGTCGCATACGAGTATCGCGGCAAACGCCGCGAATGGGCGCCACTCGACGCCGCCGGCTGGGACGAATGCAAGCCGGTTTACCTCGAATTCCCAGGCTGGGACGAGCCCACCAGCGGTGTCCGCGAGTTCAACAAGCTCCCACCGGCCGCACGCGCCTACCTGCGTGCCGTCGAGGAATTGTCAGGCTGCCCGCTCGCCATGGTCGCCACCGGCCCGGATCGGCTCGACACCATCATCCTGCGCGATCCGTTTGCCTGATTGAAGGCTTTGAGACGCAACAGTGGATCAAGATCCACTTGCGTCGAATCGATATCTGGCGACAGGCCAATTCCGTCGCCAATCTGGCCCTGATCCGGCCTACGGCCACCTTCTCCCGTGAACGGGAGAAGGGTTTTTAGCGCTCCGACCAGGGTGATCAGGCTCACCAAATTAGGTCTGCCCGGGTTCTACGGCAAAACCATCGCCGGATCACCGAGCAGATTGGAGCCGATCATCGGCTCGACCAGGACAATACCTCGCTGCGCCAGATCTCGGCGCGCCTGCAGGATCACGTCGCCGATTCGCTGGCCCGACGTGAAACGCGACAGGGTCGCCGGCGCCAGATGACGATGCCCGGAAATGTCGGTGAGCGAAACCGCCCCGAAGACACCCGCGGCGCCGTGGCTGCCCTGCAGCAACAATGCCTGCGCGAGCGAATTGGCACTTGGCGAAACGAAGTAGGTGTTCCAGCACCCCCATTGCATCACCATCGGCACCGCTGTGGTGCCAGCAAGTTGCGAGACGTCGCCGGCGGTCAACAGAGGATCGTACGTCCACTGGCCCGGCGCCGAGTGACCAACATAACTGATCATCGCTGGCGACTGGCTCCATGCCGAAACAAGCGCCGATCGCGCGGCGGAGGCACCCAGTACCCCCACATCGATTCGACTATTGGACCAGCCAGCCGGCAGAACCGAGTAGAAGTCGTCGTTCATGCCACTGAAACTCATGCCCGGATCACTCGCGCCGGACACCAGCAGTGCTTGATAAGTCGATCGCGGCGATTCGGCCGCAATCAGTTTGGCCGTGATGGTGTTCAACTCAGCCACGGTGCGCACCGGCAATCTGCCGATGGCCAGATCCGGCACGCCGTCCCCATCTCCGTCCGCGAGCGCCGCATCCACCGGCGCATGGCGCACGACCTCACTGGTCGACCGGTACATCGCGGGAACAAAACTGATCGAACCGACACCGAGATAGTTGTGATAGTCGTAGGTATCACCACCGACCAGCAACACGTAGCGCGTTCCGCGTTGTGCGCGAGCGGACCTGATGTAGGCCTGAATCGCCTGCGGATCAGGATCGCCCAAACCGAATTGGGCATAGATCTGCGCCACGTCGACCACCGCCGCAGTCAGGCCCTGTGATCGTCGATGCTGAACCAGCGGCTGAACCGCATCAATGAACTGCGCGTGGCTGATCACGAGGTACTCGGCGCGGCCATTCTGGATGTCCTGCATTGCCGGCAAGCCGGCAATCGTCGGCCGATGGAATCCTTCGTCGGTCGCGACAAACACATCGTCACCTTGCAGGACCGTCGGCACAAAAACATTCCAGCCCGATGTTGCGGATTCGGCACGCACGTCAACCAGATGACGCCAACTCCCGCCGCTGCGGGCGTAAGCGAACACTTGTGACCCCGCGAGCCCGCGAACCCGAAGACTCGGCATCGAATTGCCCGCTACCGGTTCTTCGAATCCATCGCTGAGCAACTCCTGAGACACCGCCTCGGGTGGTGTGGCCGCAGGATCGTTGGAAACTGATCCGAACTGTATCCCTTCGCCGAACCAGCGAGACTCGTCCGACACCGGCAACCGCGGATATCGCAGTGCCACGCGCTCGAGATTGACCACATCGAATGGGTAGGGCGTGGATCCGGTCACTTCGATCCCGACGTCGATCTGGCTGTCGGTGACCCCCAGACTCATCGCATGCTCCATTCCGAATTCGACGAGACCATCTTCGGTTACCTGCTGGACCCAGTTGCCGCCCACGCGCATCCGCACGTGATGGTCAGGTGCGGTGCCGGAAAGGTTCGTGGCGCCAATCAACGACGCTGTCAGCGAGGCTGATTGCGGCACCGCCGCAACGGCCGATACCGGCAACACGATGTCCTTGGCAGCCGGCGCACCCGAATAGGCCAGCAGTCGATCGGCAAACCAGGGGTCATCGGTGGGCGATGCAAAATTGTAGGATTTCTGAGGGGCGTATTCGGCCTCGGTCCAGGTCCAGGCAGGATTCGACACACCCGGCGCGCGCGTGTCGCTGGGCAGGTTCAGTGCCTCGCCAGAGCTCACCACAAGTCGATACGCTGCCCGGTCGCCGTAGATGGACAGCCGGTGCTCGGCAAAAAAATCGATGTAGTCGCCGGGACCAAAGATCGCATCCTCCGACACCACACGCCGGGGCACGGAACGCGAACCGCGAAGGATGGCGAGCGACTCGACCGGTTGCCCGGACAGATCGATACCGGCAGTCAGCAGGTGCTCGAATCGCACGCGCTGAAAGCCTCGGCGATCAACCAGAAGTTGCGCAGCCTGGCTGTTGTTTGCACCGCGACTGGCCGCATCGCGGAATTCTTCCGCGACGCTCGACCAATCGATCAATTGGTCGACAGGCGAACGACCGAAAACCTCTCCGGGGCGGTATGGCCCGAACATGGTTCGATGGCCACGATGGTCAAACTCGGCCAACCAATACGTGCCGCCTGCCGCCCGCCGAATCTGCGATTCATAGGCCGTCGGATCGACACTGTTGCCACGCTCACTGGGCGTCAGCGTGTCCTGCAGCGACTGGTTCGCCGCCTCATCGGCAAACCACTGGAACCCGACCGTGTTGCGCTCCGCTGCCGTCGCCCAGCGGGCGAACACGGTATTGCCCTGATCCTGCAGCACAACATGCGCCAAGGTCACCGGCAAGGGCGCACATTCAAAGCCTGGGCGCATGCCGGGTGGGACACCGGTAAAGCTGACCGACTGTCCGACCGTTCCCGGTCCGGCACCATAGGTGTCATTCGCGGTCGTCGTGATGCCAGCCGCACCCCCGCTGATCGTGGCGGTTCCGGTGGCCAGGCTTGGTCCCAGCAGAATGCGTCCACCGCCACCGCCGCCACCCGGTCCATGCCGGGCACCGGGAAAAGCACCCGGCGCTTCCGTTGCCCAGGCATTGCTGCCCGCGGCGCCGGCCACCGACAAGGTGATGTTGGTCGCATCGCTGGTCGTCAGCGTATCGTTGTCGCGCAGGACGATCGTCCCGCCACTGCCGCCACCGCCACCACCGTCGTTGTCCGGAGCCGGTCCCTGCGCACCAATCGCGGTGATGCTGCCCGTACCGCGGAACTCGCCCGTCTGCACGATGATGATGCCGCCGCCTGCGCCACCGCTGGATTGATTGTCAACCGAGTTGTTGCGTGCACCCGCGCCGCCGCCGCCGCCCAGAATGATCCGGTTGAGTGCAGGTGTTCCGGGCACGAACGCACCGCCACCAAAGCCGCCGTTGGCGATATTGGACTGCCAGGCATTTCCGCCGATGCCACCGCTGCCGGCGTTGGCGCCGCCGCCACCACCGGAATTTTCGTCGTTCGACCCGGAATTGCTGTCCGTTCCGCCACCGCCTGCATTGCCTGGAGCGCCTCGGGCTGCGCCACCAGCGCTGTAGCCCTCATCAGTTCCGGTATCGACCAGCGCCCCGGTTTCCTGGTTGTAGAGGTATCGGGTAGTTCCGGCGATACCTTCGGCCTTGGCGCCGTGGGCATTCAGGGTGACGTTGCTCACGTAGGCGGTATCGGACGCCCCCCCGTCACCACCCAGCGCCCGGCCGCCGCCGCCGCGGAATCCGCGACCATCGGCACCGATCGAGAACCCGTTCAGGTTCGTC
>JBEIPT010000526.1:0-2397 GCA_040376895.1 Lysobacteraceae bacterium
CGCCTCGCCCGCGAAGAGATCGACTTCCGCCACAAGCTGGGCGAGTTCGACACGACCGAACTCAAACAACGTCTCGCGACCATCGACGCTGAAGTGGGCGATGCCGAATCGGTGCTGTCCGACGTCAAGGCCATGCGCGAGCGATTCATCGCCGCGGTCGGCGACGAGTCCGAACTGGACGGCGAACCGGAGCCGGAACCCGAAGCCCAGCCCGAACCTGAAATCGTCACCGAGCCCATCGCCGAATCGATGATTCAGGCCTACAGCGCCCCAACGGAACCGGCCCCGGAGCCGAAGCTGGATGGACCAACGGGCCACCTTGGCGCCGTCACGCTGCCGCCCGTGCCACAGCTCAGCATCCCCGATATCAGCGTGCCTACGTACAACGCCACCACGCCGATGCCGGCTCCGACGCCGATCATTCCGCCAGCCAGCCGCCCGGCCCCGCCACCGGTGCCGTCCACGATGGTCATGCAGGCCATCCGTCTGCCGATCATGGGCACGGAACCTGCTCCCGTGACAGCCGGTGCGCCGGCCAAACCCGGCCGTCTGGTGCCGCAGAATCCGGAAGCCGGACGCCAGACCCACGTGGCCACGGTCAAGACCCTCAGCATCGGCGCCGCACCCGAAGCAGACGTCCGTATCGGCGGCCCGGGCATCGAAAACCGCCATGCCGAGTTGCGTCCGAGCTTCTCCGGCTTTACCTTGGTGGACCTGGATTCGCGCACCGGCACGCGTGTCAACGGCGAACGCGTCAACTCGCGCCTGCTCGAAGACGAAGATGTCATCACGATTGGCGCTGCACGTTTTGTGTTTCGCCTGAGCTGAGCGCATGGACATCGCACAAGAAATGGTCGGGGAAGTACTGTTGATCGGTCCCAAGGGCCGACTCGACACCGAAACTTCGGGTGAGCTGGAACTCGCGCTCCACGATGCGTTCGAGGGTGGCAAGTTCCATTTCCTGATCGACATGAGCGGCATCGGCTATGTCAGTTCCGCCGGCCTGCGTGTGTTGTTGTCCATCGCCAAAAAGCTCGAATCCGGCATCGGCTCTTTGCTCATCTGTGGTCTCAACCCCACCGTGAAACAGGTCTTCGACCTGTCGGGCTTTACCTGCCTCTTCAAAATCGCCGGAACACGCGCCGAAGCGCTGAAGCTCATGCCTCAAGCTCAGGTAGCTGCAGCCCCGAAGCCGGCACCTGCTCCAGCGCCAGCGCCAACCCCTGCACCGACACCGGCACCGGCACCCGCTCCGGTTGCCGCAGCACCCGTAGCAACCACGCCTGCGCCAGCACGAAGCGCGGCAGAACTGCTCGGTGGCGCCGCACCCAAACAAGGCAATGCCGCCGATCTGGCTGCAAACCTGCTCGGCGTAGGCCGAACGCCCGCGCCTGCACCAGCAAACAAACCAGCGTCGGTCGAACAAGCAACCAACCTGTTGATGCCGTCGGTCAGTGCTGCGTTGTTCGCCAACCCGCCAGCGCCCGCACCACCACCTGCGGCACCGATGCCGGCCCCGGCCCCGGCGGCACCAGCGCCAGTAGTGGCCAAGCCTGCCCCAGCACCAGCAGCGCCTGCACAGCCCGCCGCACCAGCGGCCGACAAACCCGCTGGCGAAGCCCCGAAAAAAGGCTCGTGGTCGAAACTGTTCAAGTAGAAAACGTCGGTCGAATCAGAAAACTTCGATCAACTGACGCCCCAAGGCGAGGCTTGGCGTGTTCATTGCTTGAACGCAAACACCTCATCCGCTAGCGTTCCCCAATGGACCAAGCTTCAACCGGCAGTACCGCATGGTTTGCGGTACTCACCAAACCGCGCGCCGAATCGATCGCCAGCACTCACCTGCGGCGGCAAGGCTTCGAGGTACTTGACTGTCGGCTCCGCAAAAGCAGGCCCGGCGCCGAAGGCCTGCGTGAGCAAGTCGAACCCCTGTTCCCCCGATACGTCTTCCTGCGTTCCTGTGCCAGCGGACAAACCCTCGGCCCAGTGCGCTCCACACGCGGTGTCGCCGGCGTAGTCCGCTTCGGCAACAGAACGCCCACCGTACCGGAAGCAGTCATCGACGCACTGCGCGCCAGACAAGACCACAGCGGCTGCGTCCAACTCGATCCACCCGGATCGATGAGCCCGGGCGACCGCGTTCAAGTCAGACAAGGCCCGCTGTACGGACTCGAAGGCGTCTTCGAAACCGAGTGCAGCCTCAACCGCGTGCGCCTCCTTGTGGAAGTGCTCGGCGCACCCGTACGAGTCACCCTTCCCAAATCCCAGTGGGCGCGCAGCTTGCTCACCGACTGGAGCTGAACCCGCAACACAATGATCCTTGCCTGATTCAAGGCCTCGCGGCTCAGTGCCACGCAACCGGCAATGCCCATCTCACGACCACAATTCACGCAGTCC
>JBEIPT010000194.1:0-7079 GCA_040376895.1 Lysobacteraceae bacterium
GGGCTCGCATCGCTGATGTGCTTTTGTGAGAGCCGCCGACCGGCACGACTCGATGACTCCGGCCTTATGGTGCCACTGGATGAACAGGACACGACCCGCTGGCATACCAGCCTGATCCGGCGGGGAGCCCAATACCTCAAACGCGCCAGCACATTCGGCAAGCCTGGTCCCTACCAATGGCGCGCAGCCATTCATGCGGCCCATGCCCGTCGCCTCGAACTGGGCGAAACCCCTTGGGCCGACATCGTCCAGGGTTATCGAATGCTGGCGGTGCTCGACGACAGCCCGATGGTGCAGATCAATCTCGCACTGGCCGAAGCCCGGTTCAACGAGCACGAACGAGCCTGGCTGCGTTTTCAGGCGATCGACGGCAAACCACTGCGCCACTTCCGTCCCTATCTGCTTGCTGAGGCAGAACTGCTGTGGGGCCGCGGTGAGCGGGCAATTGCCTGCGAACGCCTGGCGCATGCTGCGGTCCCTCCGGGTGGACGCGCAGAGACCGCCTTCATCAACGCCAAGTTGGCACATTGGCGGCAATCGACGACACTCTGACAACAACCCGAGCCCTTGATTCCAGAGAGAACCAGCTTCCATGCCACGAGTCCCCTTCGCTTTCATCCTTGTGGCCTGGTTCCTCTCGGGGCACTCGAAAGCCGCCGAACGGCTGTCGATGGACTCGATCACGTTGCTGCAACCCGAACAGGTAATCGAAGAACGAGTGCCCGACATCGAAGCCTTTGCCCGGTACACCAAACAGGTGGAGTCGGCTGTACGGACGCATCTGGAACACAACGAGGACAAGACACCTGCGGCGGGTTTTATTGTCATGGCTGTGCGCCCGGGCGGACAGACCAGAGTCTGGCTGGATCTGGAGCCAGAGCGCAGTGATGAAGCAGAAATCGTGTCCGCAGCGCAGGCTGTCAAAGGGTATCCGGTTCGATTCGGCACAGTCATTCACGCCGTCAAGGTTTCTGTAGACGGTGCGCCACAGCGACCCGGGCAGCTACCGAATCCGGATTCCTGGCGAGCGGCGATGAAAAGCGACGCGGAGCCTGTCGAGATCGGTGAACTTGTCGATCGTCTGTGGCCTAACGACGCACCATCGATTCCGGAAGACCTTTCAATTGAATGGGTCAAGGAAGTCCTGGTGCCTCTTGATGGAACGATCGAACGGCCCAAGGATTGGTTCTTTCGAACCATGCACTCGGATCATTCGCTGGTCTGGACCTTCAGCAAGGAAGACAGTGCCGATGGCAAGCGCTACGAGACCGGGGTCCGAATTCAACTGGTGAGCAAGATCAGGGAACGTAGCGGCGACACCGTCGAAGCGGCGTTCAGACAGTTCCTCGAGCAGCATCGCCGCACGGCCAGCGAATTCACCGATTGCGGTGAAAGTGAGCAAGGTCGATTCATCCGACTGTGTGCGGAAAGTGTCGAAGGTCCGCATCGAATCATGTACTCGATGTTCTGGGACAAGGACGGTCAAGATATCGGAGTTGTCATGGTTGCCGGGACACCGGTTGGCGAGTGGGAGCGCTACCGTAAAGCGTTCGATCGCATGAGGGCCTTCACCTTGACGGAAGGAAACCTCGATGTATTGGGGCAGTCGCCACAAGACGCGCCGGATGCCGGGCAGTTGCCCTGAGCGAGTCCCGCACACAACACTGGATCCCGTCTGTTGCAGAATGCCTGATTGAGGATCGCCTGATTGAGGATTGCCTCAGCCAACACGTCGACTGAAGCAACCGGCGCCCAGCAGTCGTGAGCAGAGCAGCTGCGTGGACCAAACGCTCCCCGGGGGAATGGATCGCGACGGAGGAGGCCTCAACAGGGCGCGGACACTGACCGGAACCGATGTGTTCCGTGCTTCGCCACCAGCGATGACGGGCAGGATTGCCCGCCCGCCAGGGTTCACTTCGCGTGCGCCGTGACCCGGACCAACCGGAGCCCGCACGTGGATGACGACGCGTTGAAGCGCCGCTATCCCCAATGAATCTGGTCACCCATCAGGCTGGAACCGCACGGGGTCCCGTTGATGGCAGTGCCTGTTCGCGCGACACCGGCGTGAGTTGTCCGTTGCTCAGCATCAGGATGCGATCAGCGGACCGGATGGTCTCGGGTCTGTGCGCAATGAGGATCCGGCAGATGTTGAGCTTCGCCATGGCGCGGTTGACCTGCGCTTCCAGATGCACATCAAGATGTGATGTCGCCTCATCCATGATCAGGATTCGAGGTTCCCGATACAGTGCCCGCGCGAGGATCAACCGTTGCCGCTGACCTCCGGACAGTGCGCTGCCCATGTCGCCGATCGGTGTCTCGTAGCCCATCGGCAGACGCATGATGTCATCGTGGATCGCGGCATTACGTGCCGCCAACTGGATTCGCTCGCGATCGGGCTGCTCGTCGAAAAACGCGATGTTGTCACTGATGCTGCCCGCCAGCAGGACATCATCCTGCATGACCGCACCGATGCATTGACGGTAGCGACGAAGTCCGATCTGCCGGATGTCGTGGCCATTCAGCAGGATCTTGCCGTGTTCGGGCTCCAGTAGACCGAGCAGGACTTTCATCAGCGTGGTCTTGCCGGTGCCGGAGGGTCCGACGATCACAACGGATTCGCCGCTGGGGAAACTCGCGTCGAGGCTCTGGAACAGGTACGGCTCCTGTTCCGAGTACCGGAACGAAACGCCTTCGAGCGACAAGGCCAGCGGACCCTCTGGCAGGGGCAGCGGATTCGCCGGATCGCGCTCAGGTTCGGTCAGTGCAATGTCGGCCACCCTGTCCAGATGCAGGCGGATGAGCCGGAATTGCATCCACTTCTCGACCAGGCCGGAAGCCTTGGGCCCGAATTGTCCCTTGTAGGCAAGGAATGCCAACAGCATGCCAACGGTCAGGGAACCTGCAATGACCAACTTGGCACCCAGAAACACCACCAGCAGGTTTTCGACGCCAAACGTCACGGCGTTGATCGCCATTTGGGCGTTACGAAGACGTCCGGATCGGATGCTGGCGTTCTGCGTGTCAACGAAGCGGTTGTGCCAAAGGATCTCGCGGCGAAGTTCGCGGCCCTGAAGCTTGACGACCTGCATCGCACGAAGGGTTTCCAGAAAATTGGAATCCGTCCGCGCCTTGGCAGCGATGCCTTCGCTGACAAGATCTGCCTGACGCTGATACGTAGCCACTCGCACGGCGGAATAGAACAGCACCGCGACCAGAACGACTACCGTCAATGACGGGGCATACAGCCACATCATGACGAGAGCACCCACCACCAGCAGACCATCGACGATGGCTTCAACCAAACCCGAGGTCAGCTGTTCTCGTACTTGTTCGAGCGAACCGAACCGCGACGTGATGTCGCCGATATGGCGCCGCTCGAAAAAGCGCATCGGCAAATGCAGCAGGTGATGCAGGAGATTGCCCGCAACCTGAACACTCAGTTGAGAGGTGAACAGAAGCAGAAGTGTGCTGCGCAACCAGGTCGTGGCGCTCTGCGCCAGCATCAGCAATCCGAATCCGAGAGCCAGAACCAGCAGGAGATCCTGATTCGCACTGACCAGCACCTCGTCGACCACCAGTTGCATGAAGAACGGCATGAGTATGGAGAACACCTGCAAAACCAGCGTCATGCCAAGCAGCACAGTCACGGCCTTCGTCAGCCCATGACTGCTTGACCAAAGCTGACTGATCGACAGCTTCTGGAGCTCCTTGCGGGGCGCAAAGTCCGGGCCGGGCACTATCTCCAACGCGACGCCGGAAAAGTGCCGCGCGAGCTCTGACCGGGCCATCACCAGACGGCCCCGCGCAGGATCGTGGATCACCGCCTCTTTTCCCGACAGCGACACCAGAACTACATAGTGAGACTCATCCCAATGCAGCACGCACGGAAGATTGAGCTCGACGAGGTCACTGGCATCCAGCCGAAGAGGGCGCGTCCGCAATCCGAAACCGTGGGCCATGTTGACCAACGACTCCATCGTGGTGCCCCGCGAAGAACCCGGGAACTTGCGTCGGATCGATGCCAGGTCAATGCCCAGACCGTGGAACGCGGCGATCATCGACAGACAAGCCTGCCCGCACTCGGCCGACTCGTCCTGCAGATGTACCGGAACCCGCTTGCGTCCGCTGAAATCGAGTCGCCGACGGAATCGGTCGTGACCGCTGCCGCTCACAACTTGCCTCGCAGTGCCAGGATTGGGTCGAGGAACCACTGCCATAACGCCCGTCGATCCAATGCCACATCGGCGTCCAGCAACATGCCGCCCTGAAGCGGATAATGCTTGCCGCCCAGTGACACTTCCTGAGACTGCAGCGCAACCGTCACACGATAGACCGGTTCGTTGCCGATCGGCATGTTGGCGAGGATGTCTTGCGCCGGCAGGATCGTCTGGGAGATCTGTTCGATCCGGCCATGCTGGATGCCATACCGCTGGTACGGGAATGCCTGATAGCGGATGGACACCGACTGAGCGGGCCTGATGAAGGCAATCGCTCGGCTCGGCACGAACAGCACGGCATGCAGATTGGCGTCCTCTGGCACCACGGTCATCAGTACCGCATTGGCGCGGATACTCTCGCCTGCCTTGGCCTGAAGGCCGGAGACCCGACCGGCCATCGGCGCCGTGAGGACCTGTGTGTCCCGATCCGCCGCATCGAGGATCTTCTGCTGTTGGTCACCGATCTGCATGTCGAGTGAGCCCAGGTTGGACGCCAGATCGAGCGGCAGCTGTTCGATCTCCAGTCCAAGATCGCGCAGATCACCTTCGACGCGTTCGCGTTCGATTCTTGTGGCCTGAACCTGCATGTCGGCTTTCAGAACGGCACGACGCTGGTCCTCAAGGTGACTGGGCGCCAGGAGACTGCGTTCACCGAGTCGTTCCAACGCAGCGAGTCGATCGAGCTCCAGTCGATGGTGTCGATCGTGCAGTTCAAGCAGATCACGCGTTTGGGCAAGTCGGCTTTGCAAGGTCTGTCGGCGTGCCTCGAGACGCGTTCGATCTGCGGCCGCCAATCGTTCGGCATTGCTGCGACGGCTCTGCAGCAAGCGCAAACCATCGTTGGCTTGTTGCAGGCGTGCACGGTCGACATCACGTTCGTCGAACAGCCGCGCTCCACGCGACAAGGTTGCAAGAATCTGCCCGGGTCGGACGAGATCGCCTTCGTTGACCTGAACGGTCGCCAGCACGGCTGCCTCGCGTGCCTGAATCCGGGCGACTCCGCGGTCAGTGGTCAATTGCCCCATCGCAGACTGATACCGAGTGAATTTTCCGAAACACAACAGGAGGAGTACGGCCACCACCACACCCGCGCACACCAGCGAGAAGCGGATCAGTTGGCGAGGTGTCCGCAGCGCAACCGATCCCTCCAGTGCACTGCGTCCTGCAGGGGAACCCGTGAGCGCCGTCATGGCAACACGTCCGGGTGGACTGCTTCGGAGACGGTGAGTTCGGGAATGAAGTACCAGCCGTCATAGGCCCAATCCGACTTGCAGGAATCCAGTTCGATGCGACGTTCGCCTTGCATGGAACCGGAGGGCAGGGACACCGCAGCACAGTCCGGATTGCAGAACCAGGCTTGCCCGGTACCAAAGCGGATATTGAGACTTGTCACCTCATGCCCGAGTTTGACCAGTTCGCCAGCCAGAACATGTTTCTGCTGGTCCGCGATCGGCACTTTCCGAGCGTGTGCGTTGCCGGTGAACACGTAACCGGACTCGACGGCGTGCTCCCGCATCCTGGCGTCGATGAGCTTGGCGCCGGCGACGTCGAGATCCTTGATCTGGAAAGCCAACAAGTGCAGCCGCTCGGGATGGATGGACCGCTGACGCAGCAACCACTCGGCGAGCTGAAGTCCGGTCGCGCTGCTCCGGCCATCGCGCATGGAAGACCAATAGCGGTGTTCGCGCAATTGCTTGCGCAGGCGACGGAATTGATCCGGTTCCGCCGATTGAAGAATGTCATTGAGGTCCTGCGGCATCTCGATGGCCACCAGAACGTTGCCGTCACCACCGTTGGCAAGACGGGCGCACACCATGTCGGCGAACAATTCCGCCGGTTCACGTGTGCCGTGGTATTCGCCGATCACGACAATGCCGTCTTTCGACACGGATTCGAGTCCGGCGATCGGGCTGCAATCACCGATTTCAGCAAACGCGAGGCCGCCGTAAAGGCAGCTTGTCGCCACGGTAAAGGACACAAGGCTGGACAAGAGCCAATGGCTGAACTGGATCATGAGTGGTTCACTCGTTTCGTCGACAACTCGGGCTGGTTTCGAATCGGGCCATTGAGGCTCGGATGTGCAAAGGCATGTTCATGTCGATCACGAACATGAAACCACCCCAGCGAGGCAGGCAGGCCCCGCTGAGATGGTGAGTGCCCGGAGAAGCCTGCGCAGGCCGCTCCGGACAACTGGAATCCACGGTTCCGCGGCACCGTCGATCGTTCCGCGAACGCGGGATCAGTCGTACTGGTCGACCGTCATGTCGCACGGATTCCAGTAGTAGTCGTCGCCGGAACCGAGGCACATCTGCCAGAAGGTCTGCTCCCAACCCATATCGCAACGCCAGCCGCCAGTGGAATTGCCACCACCGGCCACCAGCTTCAGTTCGTCCATGTTCATCTCGCGGACAGTCGCCGTCTGGCGGGCCAGGATGCGTTCGTTCTGTACGTCACTCATGATATTCACTCTTCACGTTTTCGAATTCCGACTGGGTCGGGCGTCGGCCCCGATTCCGGTCGGTGCGTGGTCGCACCGCCGGCAATTCTTGGTCTGTCAGGCGGACCCGCTCAGGCGGCGCGTACCCGTTCGGCAAGCACGTTCGCGCCCGGCCGAACCCCAACTCCGGCGGTCATCGTTCGCATGTCCTGTTGCCACCGGGTTTCGCGATACTGGGCGGCGCGCACATCCGAGTCACTCGGGACGTGGCGATAGGTGTGGTTGGGCGCCAAAACGAATTCGGTGAATGCAGCCAGCAGATGGAGATCAGGGCAGCGTGCTTCCTGCCACAGCCACTGGCCTTGCTCATTGCACTCCAGAAAGTGCCAGGTCCCATCCGGGTCGATCACGAAATCGAAGCAACC
>JBEIPT010000598.1:0-1798 GCA_040376895.1 Lysobacteraceae bacterium
CGATCGCGAAACCGATCTCGCCGTGCTGAAAATCGACGGCACCGACTTGCCGGCCATCGAGGTCGCCGAAGCCGACGGACAGGCTGTCGGTGACGTCGTGCTGGCCATCGGCAACCCCTATGGCATCGGCCAGACCGTCGCGCTCGGCATCATCAGCGCCAAGGGCCGCAATCAGCTGAGTCTGAGTCGTTACGAAGATTTCATCCAGACCGATGCGGCCATCAACTCGGGCAATTCCGGCGGCGCGTTGGTCAACGCCCGCGGCGAGCTGGTCGGCATCAATACCGCTCAGTTCGGTCAGGCACAGGGCATCAGCTTCGCGATTCCGGCCGACGCCGCCAAACGGGTGCTGGCCGAAGTGATGCTGCACGGCGAGGTAATCCGCGGCTGGATCGGCGCCGAATATGCCGATACACCGGCCAACTGGCTCATCGACAACGCGCCGCGGGGCGCGATGGTGTCATTGACCCTGCCCGGCGGCCCGGCCGATCAGGCCGGACTGCAGCCAGGCGACGTCATCAGGCTCTACAACGGCCAGGAAATCGACGGCCTGAGCCAATTGCGCGGCATCGAGGCGGCCTTGTCCCCCGGCACTCGCATCAAGGTTTCGGGGCATCGTGCCGGGGTGCCGTTCGAGAGTGAAGTCTTGATCGCGAAACGTCCGAACGGGCTCGGCAAACGTTGATGGACGACACCACGCGCGACCAGATCCGACAGCGGGTCCGCGAACGAGTGCGCACGCTGACTGCGTCCGAACGGATGCGCGCCGGCGCTGATGCGGCCCGCGTCCTCGAGTCGACAGAATGGCTGCGCCCGGGATTGGCAGTAGCCGGCTTCTGGTCGATGCCGACCGAAGTGCCGATGCTGGTGGTGCAGATGCTGGTCGAACGAATCGGTGCGCACTATCACCTGCCGGTGCTGCAACCCGGGAAACAACTGGCATTCGCCCGATTCCGCGCCGGTGATCCGGTCAAGCCAAACCGGTTCGGCATCCCCGAACCGGCCGGGTCCGACACCCTGCTCGCTCCGTCCGCATTGGATCTGGTGCTGCTGCCGCTGTCGGCGTTCGACCGCAACGGCAATCGCCTGGGTAGCGGTGGTGGCTGGTACGACCGCAGTTTCGCGTTCCGCAAGCTGCTCGGCCAGGCAACACCTCAGCTGATCGGCATCGGCTTTGCGTGCCAGGAACAAGCGGCCCTGCCGAGCGCAGATTGGGATGTCCCGCTGGATGCGGTCATCACCGAGCGCGAGTTGGTAAAGTGTCGTTCTTTCGCAGATCCAGTCGCCCCATGAACCATTGGCTGTTCAAATCCGAGCCCGAAGAGTTTTCGATCGACGACCTGAAACGGGTCCGCAAGGAACCGTGGACTGGCGTGCGCAACTATCAGGCCCGCAATTTCATGCGCGACCAGATGCAAGTCGGTGATCTGGGGTTTTTCTATCACTCCAATTGTCCGGTGCCCGGCATCGTCGGCATCCTGCGGATTGCCACACCGCCTCTGACCGATCGACTGCAGTTCGTGGCGGACAGCGACTATTTCGACCCGACCAGTGATCCGGCCAATCCGCGCTGGTTCTGTGTCGACGTGGCCTTCGAACGCAAGCTGAAACGCACGATCAGCCTCGACGAACTGAAGAACCGCGACGATCTCGGCGACTTCGCCCTGACCCGCCGCGGCAACCGGCTGTCCATCTTGCCGGTCACGACCGCACAATGGTCCACCATCCTGAATCTGGAGTAAGACATGAGTGACGCTGGCAAACGCGCTGCCGCCCGCAAGGCACTGGAATACGTGGA
>JBEIPT010000168.1:0-7771 GCA_040376895.1 Lysobacteraceae bacterium
CCCGATAGAAGAAGTTGATGCCGACCACACCGGTCTTACCCAGGCGGTTCTCGAAACCGAGGTCGAGGCCCCAGGCGTCTTCCGCCTCGAGATCCGGGTTGCCGAGCAGATCGTTGTCGCCCAGTTCACCGGTGAGCAGCGCTGGTGAAATCTGGTCGAAGCCCGGGCGACGCTGCGTACGTGCCAGCGATGCGGTCAGGCGGCGGGCATCGTCGAAGTTGTAGCGAAGATGTGCCGACGGCAACAGAGCACCATAACTGTTGCTGGTGATGCGCAGGTCCGGATCGGCCGTAGCATCGTCGATCTCGACATCGGTGTATTGATAACGCAGGCCCAGTTCCCACTCGATTTGGCCAGCCTCACCATCCAAACGGACGAACGGTTCGATACGGTCTTCGTCCAGCGTGTTCAGGCCACCGGCGACCGGCAGGAACGGACCATAGACACCCGGCACGGCTGGGCGCGGCGTCGGTGCGTTCGGAATGGTGATGCGGTTGCGATCTGCCGTGATCGATGTCTCGCGCTGTTTGCGCGTGAAGTCGACGCCGAACTTGATTTCGTTGTCGCCCACATCGCGCTCATGGCGCAGTTCGGCCGACAGTTCGCGGTCACGGATATCGGTGAAGATCTGGTCACCGGTGAAACGGTCGTCTTCCGGGAACGGATTGCTGTCGCGCAGGAATTCGTATTCGTCCTCGAACTCGAACTGGTCGTCATCGAATCCGGCGTAACCGAGGCGCACCCGCGTGTTGCCATCCGCCATCGGGAACTCATACTCGCCGCCGAAGAACCAGTTGTCGGTGCGAATGTCGATGTCGTTGTCGTTGATCGTCAGCAGGTTGGCCTCGTTTTCGATACCGGAGCGGTATTCAAGAGAATCTTCGTCCTGCAGACGATCGGTCCGCACAAAGAACGCATTCAAGGACAGGTAACCCGCGCCCAGTTCGCGGCTGTAGTCGGCGTTGAATGAATAGTCTTCGCCGCTGCGCACGTCGGTCTGTACTTCGGTGTTTTCGAGCGTGCCGCCGGGTTCGTCGAACCGCTGGCTGAATTTGTCTTTCGGGTTGCGTCGGCCTTGAGCGTTTGCGCCCAGCAGAAGACGACCACCCATCGCTTCACCGCCCCAGACGGCGCTGAGGCTGGGTTCGATCTCGTCATCGTTGTAATGCAGAGCGCCGGCGCGGACATATCCACCATCCAGCGTATAACCGTCGCGGAGCACGATGTTCAGCGAACCGGCTACCGCGTCACCGCTGCGGTCGGCCGAAGATGAGCGGACGATCTCGATACGCTCGACCAGTTCGGCCGGAATCCGGTCGACGAAGAAGCTGCGATCGAAGCCGGCACCGGGCACGCGCTTGCCATTGATCAGAATCTGCGTGTAACCCGGATCGAGGCCGCGGAGGCGGACGCCGTCGTATTCCAGAACGTCGGAAAGAAACGCAACGCTCGGGACACGTTTCAGCATGTCGCCAACGGTGAGGGGTTCGAAGCGCTGGAAATAGGCCAGGTCGTACACCAGCGTGGAAGGCGCTTCGGTGCGATCGCGATACGTGATTTCGCCGGTGACGACCACGGGCTGCAGTTTTCGAGCGTCGTCGCTCTTGTCGGTCGCAGAGTTTGCGGCGATTGCCTGTGCCGAGACGGTTTGGATCGGCGCCAGCGTGGCGACGCTGCTGGCCAGGGCCAGGCTCAGCGCCCAGGAAAGTTTGTTCTTCTTCATGTCAGGCTCCAGAGGCAAAGCCCAGCATTGAACGAGTCCCAGATGTCGTTCCGATGACGAACAGGAGTCAGTTCGTCGATCGTCCACTTGTCGCCAAATCGTCATCCTGCGTGATTACGCTGCCTGGTTTACCTTGGAGGACGATCAATGCTCAAACGCGGATTGAGTTGGACCCTGGCCTGTATGGTCGGAGCTGCGGCAACGCAGGCCTTGGCGGAGTCGCCGCGCAGTGCGATTTTCCTGCACCCTGACGGGATGGGTGCAAACACCTGGAACGTGGTTCGTTTGAAGCAAGTCGGTCCGGACGGGCGACTGGCCTGGGATCGACTGCCCAAAGTCGCGATCTATGTCGGACCCATGCTCGACTCGGTGAATGCGTCATCGAACGGCGGCGCGACCACGCACGCCTACGGCATTCGTGCCCACCTCGGTGCGTTCGGCACGGATCCATCGGGGCAACGACCGAACGCGGCTTCCGGGCGTCCCACCACGGTGCTTCAGGACGCCATGGCCGCAGGCAAAAAAGTGGCATTGATCAATTCATCCAGCGTCACCGAGCCGGGGACCGCTGCATTCATTGCCAGTGTCGCGAACCGGGATGATGAGGCGGAGATCGCCGCACAGTTGCTCGCGGGCAAACCCGACTTTCTGCTCGGTGGTGGCGAGACGTTTTTCCTGCCGAAGGGCACCAAAGGTCGGCATGGCGAGGGTATGCGAACGGATGGTCGCAATCTCGTTGATGAAGCCAGGGCTGCCGGGTACACAGTGGTCTTCACCGCCGAAGAACTGGCTCAGGTTGACCAGTCGGCCGCACGGGTGCTGGGTCTCTTTGCAACGGAAGAAACGTTCAACGAGTTGACCGAGGAGCAAATGACAAAACAGGGTCTGCCGCCGTTCCAGCCGCAGGCACCACGGTTCGACCGCATGCTTGCGTTTGTGCTGGAGCGACTGCGTGATGCGCCGAACGGGTATCTGGTGGTGGGGAATGAGGAGGGCACCGACAATCTCTCCGGCGAAAACAACGTGCCGGCCACGCTGGAAGCCGCAGCAGGCGCTGATCGCGCGATCGCTTTGGCGCTTGAAGAGTCGAAGCGTAATCCGGCGTTGACGCTGGTGGTGTGCTCCGATTCCGATAACGGCGGCATGAACGCCACCAGCGACGATCTCGATGAACTCCCGATGCCACTGGCCAAACGGTCAGAGAACGGCTCGGTGCTCAGCAGCGACGGTGGAAAACCCTATCTGTCGGCACCAGACCGACGCGGCAAACAGATCCCGTATTACGTGGTGTGGGCGTCGAACAGCGACATGGCTGGCGGAACGGTGGCGCGAGGAATCGGGCCGGGCGCCGCACTGATCGAGGGCACCATCGATTCGACGCGCATTTACGAAGTGCTGAGGTTTGGCTTGTTCGGAAGCAACTGACCGCGACTGGTGGGTCGGTCCGGCACAGCGCCGGGCCGATCCGCGGTATTGATTACTGGCGCGTGATGACGAACTTTCCGAACGCGACGCCGAGATCCCAGCCCTTGCCCTTGCCGGCAATCGCCAGATTCACGTCGCCCTTGGTCATGACGGCTGCTTTTGCCGACTTCGCCGCACCGGCGTGGGCGCCGCCTTCAACGTAGGTGCCAAACACTTCACTGATGTTGCTGACGCCGGAAAACTCGCCACGACCGTCGGTGATCGAACTCTTGCCGAAGGTGATGCCGCCGCCTTTGGTCTTGATCTTCACGCGCGCTGTCTGGCCGTTGGTACATCGGATCGTCCCGGTACCACTGGCGGTTTTGTAGAACGCCGACCAGCCTTTCAGCGAAAAGGACATTTCGCAGTCGGCCTCGGCATGGACGGATGGGGCCAGGACCAGCCCCGACAGGAACACCAAAACGGGCGCAAGTGAGCGCATGGCAAAGCTCCTAAAGTGTGATTGACGCAAAGTGTGGCGAAACCGGCGTTTGAATTCTGTGTACGGGGCGGCAAATCCATGGGTATCGGGCGTTTGCCAGCACTGCCCGGCACCCGCGATAATGCCGGATTGCCGTCTTCCGGAACCGACCCATGCTTGATTCGACCCTGCTCCGCGGCCGTTTGGCCGAAACCGCTGCGCTGCTCAAGGAGAAGCGTGGCTTTGATCTCGATGTGGCGGAGTTCGAATCGCTGGAGTCCGAGCGTCGGCTTGTGCAGGCGCGCACGCAGGAACTGCAGAACCTGCGCAATACCCGCTCGAAGGCGATTGGCGCAGCCAAAGGCAAGGGCGAGGACGTCACCGCCTTGATGGCCGAAGTAGCTGGCATCGGTGATGAACTGAAAGCCGGTGAAGCCAAACTCGAAGAGTTGATGAAACGCTGGAACGATCTTGCTGCGCGGGTGCCGAATCTGCCGCACGAATCCGTGCCGGTGGGAGGCAACGAACACGCCAATCATGAAGTTCATCGCTGGGGCCAGCCGCGCGTGTTCGATTTTGCAGTCAAGGACCACGTCGATCTGGGCGCCCGCAAGGGCTGGCTCGATGGTGAGACGGCGGCAAAAATGTCGGGTGCGCGGTTCACGATCCTGCGTGGTGACCTGGCGAGGCTGCATCGGGCCCTGGCCCAATTCATGCTCGAGCTGCACAGCGGAACACACGGTTATCTCGAAGTCAGTGTGCCTTTGCTGGTGAACGCACAAGCCATGTATGGCACGGGCCAGTTGCCGAAATTCGAGGAAGACCTCTTTTCCACCGAGACCGGCGAGATCAAGCGTTACCTGATTCCGACCGCAGAAGTCTCGCTGACCAACATCGTCCAGGACACCATCGTCGAAGATGGCGACCTGCCGATGCGGATGACCGCACATTCCATGTGTTTCCGTGCCGAGGCCGGCAGTTATGGTCGGGATGTGCGCGGCTTTATCCGCCAGCACCAGTTCGAGAAAGTGGAGCTGGTGTCGATTGCGCGTCCGTCGGAAAGTGACGCCGAACATGAACGCATGACCCGTGCAGCGGAGACCGTGCTGGAAATGCTCGGCTTGCCGTATCGGCGCATGTTGCTGTGTACCGGCGACATGGGTTTTTCGGCCACGAAGACGTTCGATCTTGAAGTCTGGTTGCCCTCTCAGAATACCTTCCGGGAAATCTCCTCGTGTTCGAACTGCGATGCGTTCCAGGCGCGCCGGATGCAGGCACGGTGGCGCAATCCGGCGACGGGCAAAACCGAGCCGGTGCATACGCTCAATGGTTCGGGCGTGGCCATCGGCCGAGCCCTGGTCGCCGTGATGGAGAACTACCAGAACGCCGATGGGTCGATCACCGTGCCCGAAGTGCTGCGGCCATATTTTGGTGGTCGTGACCGGATCGAGTGATCGGGAGAATTTCCGGCACAGGCCATCGCCTGCGCAAGAGATGGCCTGTGTTATGTTCGCTGCGGTTCGAATTGCCAACACGGTGGTGTGCCATGCGCTGGATCGGCTTGTTGCTCCTTGTTCTTGTTGCTCAGCGCGGCTTTGCCGGTGGTCCCGTCAACGACTTCTGGGAAATGCGGACACCGATTCCGGTTGCCTCATTAAATGCAGGGTTTTCCGATTCGATCACGAATGTAGCTTCCGCGACCACGACCGGCACCGATCCATTGCTGGTGTGCAAGAACGGAGATCCGCAGCAGCGCGGCAACACACTTTGGTACGGATTGAATCTCAGTGCCGAGCAGCAACCGGTGTTCGTCAACATCGGTGCTGACGGTTACGACAACATCATCAGTGTCTTCACCGGCGATCCGAAGAGTGGATTTTCGCCGGTGGTGGGTGGTTGCAACGATGATGGTGGCACCAGTTTTTCGGCGCGACTCGATGGCGTCAGGCTGGATCCTGGTCAGAACTATTCGATCATGGTCAGTCGGCCCTCCCAGAACAGCAACGTCGCCACGCTCGGTTTTCTGATCCGCTTGTCGCCGCGTTACCAGGTGACCAAGACCGAAGATACCCAGGACGGATCGTGTAATGCCGACTGCTCGCTGCGGGAGGCCATTTCCGCGGCGAACGCGCAGGCGGGCGCGGTGTTGATTCCGGCCGGCACCTATACGCTCACGCTGACGGCAGCCAACGGCGAAAACAACAACGCCACGGGTGATCTCGACGTGCGTACCGGAATGGGTATTCATGGCGCCGGGGCAGGGCAAACGCTGATTCGCGGTATCCAACCGGGCGGCGGCACCCGTGAGCGCGTGTTCGACATCGAACCCGCGAATGCCGCAGCGCTTGGCATCACTGCAAATTTCACCGACCTGACGATCCGGGATGGGTCGTCAACGGGTCGCGGTGGCGGCATCAATTCGGACGGCTTTGCAGTGGGTGATCATCTCGCGCTCAATCGTGTTGAGGTCCGATCCAATGCGTCGACCATCAATACGGGTGGCGGCGTCCATTCATCGGGGCCAACGGTGGTCGCCAACACGACGATCGCCGACAACACAGCCAACAGCGATGGCGGCGGCCTGGCGTTGAATGGCACCGTGATCACGCGGACCGACGTGTTCAACTCGACGTTCTCCGGCAACACCTCGAATTCGGATTTTGCAGCTGGTGGTGGCGGCATCCGCTCCACGACCGATTTGTATGTCTACAACTCAACGTTCTCCGGCAACCAGGCGCGGCATAGTGGCGGAGGAATCCTGTCGACGACGGCGAACGGAAAGCTGACGCTGCTGAACGTGACGTTTGCCGGCAATGTTGCCGACAGCAACGACAACGGTGGAGCGCTGGGTGGCGGTGTGCGTGCAGAAGGCCTCAGTGCACTCGTGCGCAATGTGGTGTTCAGCGGGAATCTCAACAATGCCGGTGCGGCAACAGCGACGATCGCCGACGATTGCCAGGCCAATGCGACCGTTACCGGCAGCGGCAACACGTCGTTTTTCGCGAACCATCTGGAAGTGCTGGCGGCCAACACCAGTTGTCCCACTGCCGATGCGAGCAATGTCCATGGTGTTCTCGCCAGCCTTGAACCCTTGACCTTGAACGGCGGCACGACAGCGAGCCACCGCCCAGCACCCGGTTCGCCGGTGGTCGATAGCGGCTCGGTTGCGGACTGTCTCGGACGCGACCAGCGTGGCGTGTTTCGGCCTCAGGATGGCAACAACGATACGGTCGCGGTGTGTGACAAGGGTGCCATCGAGTTGTCCCCGACAGACGTCGATGCCTTGTTCCAGAATGGATTCGAATAAGCGCAAACATGAGTCTTCGTATCGCATTACTCACCGTTTCCGACACGCGTGGTGCTGACAACGATCCTTCGGGTGACTTGCTCGCAGGCATGGTGGTCGCTGCCGGGCATGGTCTGGTCGCGCGTGCGCATGAGCGCGACGATCGTTACCGGTTGCGTGCTTGTGTCTCGCAGTGGATCGCCGATCCCGAGGTCGACGTCGTCGTCACGACCGGCGGCACGGGTTTCACCGGTCGCGACAGTACGCCGGAAGCCTTGCTGCCTCTGCTCGACAAACACATCGAAGGGTTCGGGGAACTGTTCCGGCATCTGAGTTTTGCGGATATCGGCGCTTCGACGATCCAATCGCGGGCATTTGCGGGGCTGGCGAATGGCACGATCCTGTTCTGCCTGCCTGGATCAACCGGCGCTTGCCGTCTCGCTTTCGAGCGGATCATCCAACCGCAATTGGACGTAACGACCAAGCCCTGCAACCTCGCGAGTCTGCGCGCACGATTCCTGGAGCAATGAGTGGGCACACTGCGTGATGGCCAAGCCGAAGTGGACTCCTGGTATCGGCTGACGGCTGCGCCGTGGACTCGCCAGGCGGCACTGTCGGGCTCACACAGGGCCGACGTCGCCATCCTCGGGGGCGGCCTCACTGGGCTCTCGGCGGCCATCGAATTGGCGAAAGCTGGCCGCAAGGTCATCGTGCTGGAAGCCCGTGAAGTGGGTTGGGGCGCATCTGGGCGCAGTGGCGGGCAGGCGATCTTCGGCTTCGGGTGTGACCAGCACAAGATTACGCAGGCGCTCGGTCGAGACGATTCCCGGAAACTTTTCGATTGGTCGCTCGAAGGCATGCGCCTGTTGCGCGAGCG
>JBEIPT010000197.1:0-7038 GCA_040376895.1 Lysobacteraceae bacterium
CCCACTTCCGGCGTTTCCACGCCCTCGGCCACCACCCGCATGCCCAGACTGTGCCCGAGTTCGACCATCGAGCGCACCAGATTCGCAGATCGCGGGTCAACCGCCAGGTCACGTACGAAACTCTGATCGATCTTGAGCTCGGTTGCCGGAAATCGCTTGAGGTAGGAATAGGTCGAATAACCGATACCAAAATCGTCAATGGCAATTCCGAAGCCGATGTCGCGCAATCGGTGCAAGACCCGCGCGCTGACCTCAGCGTCCTCCATGACCGCGGATTCGGTCACTTCCAGCACGATACGGTCGCTCGGAACCTCCCAGATCTGCGCCGCGCCGGTGACCTGCTCGACAATACCCGGGTCGTGGAAAACGCGGGGCGACAGATTGATCGCGAAATGCAGGCCGGCATCACGCGCCAGTGCACTGGCGCAGTGGCGCAACGTGGCATTGAGACTCCAGCGCGTGAACCCGGCGATGAGGCCGGTCTGTTCGGCCAGAAGCACGAACTCCGTCGGATTGACCTCGCCGAATTCGGGGTGTGACCAGCGTGCCAGCGATTCTGCCCCGAACAACCTGCCCGACCGCATATCCCAGATCGGCTGGAAATTGACGTCGAGTCGGTTCTGCTGGATGGCGTCACGCAGCGCGTCGTAAGGAATGCTGCGCCGACGTCCGTCCAGTTGTGCCAGCGCATATCGATCGTTCGAGAGCGACGCCTGCTCGAACGCCCACTCGGCGCCATCAAGCAATTGTTCGGGCACATCTCCATGATCGGGATATACGGCAATGCCGATCGTCGGCATCACCTGGACCTGCTGGAAACCGTTGCTGATTGGATCCACAAAACTCCGGACCAGGCGGTTGGCAGCAAGCTGGGCATGATTGCTGCCGCGGACGCCAGGCAACAACAGGGCAAAGCGGTTTTCGCCGATTTCAAACACCCGGTCTTCCGGCCGCAGGCTTTGTTTGACTCGCTCGGTAACGGCATCGTTGAGGAAATTGTCGAACAGGATGTGTTCCTGCCGATAGCGCTTGAGGCGCAACAACAAGACCGCAACCGCCCCACCCTTGGAATCGCGGATTTCACCCGCGATCTCATGCCCCACGTCCTTGCGCGTCAGCATGCTCAGGACAGGTAAAGTTCGGTGGGATCAAGCCCGTACGCACCGCGCTCGAGCGTCTTGGCAATTTCGCGCGGAATGTCGGACACGCCCTGGTTCAACAGGTCGACTTCCATGAAACTGGGCCTCAGGCGCTTGTGGCTGTCGGTCAGGACCATGATGCGCGGCTTCAGGCGGCGAGCCTGGTTCTGCGCCATGACAATAGCCACTTCGCCACTGCTCAGTTCAATCAGCGAACCGGTCGGGTACACACTCAGGCACTGCATGAACTGTTCGACCAGTTCGCGCTGAAACAGCCGATCACCCCAGCGATAGATCTGCTGCAAAGCTTGATGCGGACTGATCGCCTTGCGGAAGCTGCGATCGCTGGTCATTGCATCGAACGTATCAATGATGCCCGCCATCCGTCCGAACAGGGGGATCTGGTTGCGTACCAATCGATTCGGATAGCCGGATCCATCAAAACGCTCATGATGTGTGCGCACCATGACGTCCACTTCCGGATCACGGATTCCAGTGCCCGACAGGACCACCAACCCCTCTTCGACATGACTGCGCAGAAGCGCCATATCGGAATCGGTCAGCGGACCGACTTTACGCAGCAACTCCATCGGAAGTGCCGTTTTGCCGATATCAAGCAACAGACCACCGGTAGCAAGCGCCACCAAGGTGGATTCCGGAAAGCCCATGTGACGCCCAAACACCGCGGCCAGAAGGCTGTTGTTCATGGCGTGTGCAAATTCGTAGCTGTCGCGTTTCTTGAGTACGTTCACCCACAGGTAGGCGTCAGCATGTCGCAACACGCTTTGAACCACCGGCAAGATCGCTTCCTGCACATCGACCAGATTGAGCTTTCGGCCGGCACGCAGGTCTGTCAGCACTTGAGCGACCAATTGTTTGGTTCGTGCGTGTTGCGTACGAACCCAGGGCAACTCCTCGGCCAACTCGACCTGATTGCTGTAGCGCTTGCGGCTTTCCTGGCCTGCGTAGGCATCCATGAGTCCGCTCAGGACAGGAACACGGCTTCGCTGCAGATCGACAAACACGAAATCGCAGTGTTTGCGCAGGACATCAAGCTCGACGCCTTCTTCAAGCAGAAAGCCCTCGAGCGGGAATGGCAGGCCCAACCAGTCCCGATCCAGGCGATGAACGAACATGCCCGGTTTCAGGTGGTCGACATGAACTTTCCGTTCATCAAGCTGCACTGCGCTCACGGCCTCCGATTACCTGACCCGAGCATGCCACGAAAGCGCTCTGCAACAGTGGGCACAAGCCCTGCAGCGAGCTTGCCGAAACGAATTTCCCCATTTTTACTGCATGTGCCAAATCCTTGACTCGGCACGACCCGGCGATCGCAATCAATCGTCGATTTCCGAACCGTTCGACCAATCCATCGAGCGACCAGTCGGCACCACCCATTGAGCCACCCAGTCCGACCAGGGGGCGAACCAAAGCAGCAGCGGTTCGCCCGCTTGACCCGCATTGTGCGAACGTTCCAGCGCAATCAGGACTGGCGCAAATCGGGTTTCCGCGAGCCCCTCCCGCCTGGCCCGCGACAGCGCCGCCAGTGCTGCATCCCGGCGTCCTGACTGCTGATGCTCGATCGCTTCGAGCAAAAGCGAGAGCCCCGGGAACGGCCCCATTTTTGCCGCCACATCGGCACGCAACGCGGGCAAAGGGAACCGGGAAGGCAGACCCAACAGACGCACGGCGACATGGGCGTCCACCTGGTATTGCAGATCTGGTGCCGACAGCACACGCTCCCGCCAAGTTTCGATATCAGGCTGCAGACCCAGTCGATGTGCTGCAACCAACGCCATCATTGCATCGCGATGGGCGCTGTAGCGGTCATTTTGCCCGACTGCTCGGCGATATCCCTCGGCAGCCGCATCAAGAAGTTCCAACCATTGTCCTTCCTGACCCAACGCAACGAGTCGCGCACTGCGCACCACGTCGACCGTTGCCGCCTGCTGACTGGCATCCGGATCCGACAGAATCAAGTCAAAACCATCGCCTGCTTCGGCATACCGACCTTCGGCAAAGTCACACGCAGCTTCAACCCAGGTTCGCCATGCCGGTCGATCCGCCGGCAACTTCGGCAACATCGGCCGAACTGCATCACAGTCGCCAAGCAGAGCCCGGTCGGCGAGCACTTGCGGCACTCGTCGATCCTGAAAATCGACGAAATCGATCTTCGCGAGTTCCGCCCGCGCTCGGCGCGCGTCGTTCTCGGCAATGGCACCATGTGCCAATGCGAACCGAAGCTTCCAGGCCAATGGTCTTAGCGCCAACGCGGATTCCAAAGCCTGGCGTTGAGTAACCGAGTCGTCGTCGCGCTTGTGCGCTTCGTAAAACAGGGCCAGGTAAGGATGGCTATTGTCCGCCAGCAAGGTCTCAACCCGTTTCCGGTACCGCTCGGCGGACTCCTCTCCACGTGCACCGAGCCAGATCGACATCATGACTGGCGGCAGCGCCGTTGGAATGTCGCTGTCGGCGACCACCTGCATCAAACCAATGGCATTGGTGCGATCTCCGCCCGCATCAAGTCGAAACGCTTCCCGAACGGATTTTTTCTGACTTCTGGACAACCCGGCCAAATCACGTTCGATCAAACCGTAACCCGATTCAAAGGAACGTTCGAGAAACACGAATTGGTACCAGGCGAAGCAGGCAGCAGCGATCAACAGGGCACAGGCGACCGCCAGAGGCAGAAGCCCCGACCGACGCGAACGCCAACGCCGCTGCAGCCGCCGCCGCCAATGAAGCACAAGGGGCTGCCTGCCTTCGCACCAGCGGGTCAAATCATCGCCCAACTGGCCCGCATCGGCGTAACGGTCTTCGGCATGGTTTGCCAGGGCCACTGCGGCGATGGCACGCAGCGCCGGATCGATCAGGACGGATGGATCCGCAGGCTGCGGCTCCTGCCAACGAGGGCCGGTTGCCGGCACAGCCGGCGGGTCCGAAGACGGCAACGACACTGCGATTCGCTCGCGTTCCATCGCCCTTGATGCCATGTCGACGAGCATCACTCCCAGTGCATGAACATCGGCTGGCGGACCACTGGTTTCGCCGCGCACTTGCTCGGGCGCCGCATAACGCGGGGTCAACATCCGTTCCGCGGTTTGTGTCCGCGTCAAATGAGCCTGATCGGCCAGGCATTTGGCAATGCCGAAATCCAGCAGCCGCACCTCGCCGTCGCGTTGAACCAGAATGTTCGAGGGCTTCAGGTCGCGGTGCACTACCTGATGCGTGTGGGCGTACGAAACCACTGCGCACACTTTCGCCAGCAACTGCATGGAAGCCTTGAGATCCAGTGTCGACGATGCCGTATCGAGGCCGGCACCGTCGACACGCTCCATGACCAGAAACGGCCGACCTTCCTGCGTCGTGCCGAGACCGAGAAAACGGGCGATACCCGGATGTTGCAGGCGCGCCATGGCTTCGCTCTCGCGTGTGAGGCGCATATCGAGGCCCGGTCCCATCAAGTCCGGGCGAACCATCTTGATTGCGACCTGCTGACCGGTATCTTCAGCAACTGCACCAAGGACGATGCCCATACCGCCCTGGCCAAGCACCGTCTCAACCCGATAGTTGCCCAACTGCCGGCCAAACCAGACCTGCTCGAGCAACGCGGCGCGGCGCTTCAGATAACGATCAAGCCCGACCTCTTGATCATTTGGATGCTGCGTCGGGGCGGTGTCGTCGTCCACTGCCAATCCGGCGGTCGTGGTTGGCTCGAACCTGCCGGTGTCAAGCCACTGCATGACTAGCCGGACTTGATCCGGATCCACCTGCGCCAGTTCGGCCAAATGGGCGGTACGGTCGGCCGGATCCATGGCACGAAGCATCTCCGCCAATCGTCGCAATGATGCGTCGGCGTCGGTCATCCGGCTGCGTAGTCCTGTATTTCGGGCGAGATCGGCAGTTCCTGCACGCTTGGGTTCCCACGCAAGTCGAGGTTGTCGGTATTCTGCACGGATTAGGCGCATCGTGGCGAACCCGAATGAGTACACCCGACGATCAACAACTGCATGCGCTGGCCGAGGAACTTGGCGAACGATGCCAGCGGCTTGGCGCCAGCCTGGCAACGGCCGAATCCTGCACCGGAGGCTGGATCGCCAAGGCGGTCACGGAAGTACCCGGCAGTTCGGCCTGGTTCGAGTGCGGCATGGTTGCCTACAGTTACGAGGCAAAACAGGCCCTGCTGGGGGTTCGACCGGAAACTCTGATCAAACATGGCGCCGTCAGCGAGGAAACCGTTCTGGAGATGGTGGCCGGGGCTTTGGTGCACAGTGGCGCCACGTTGGGTGTGGCCGTGACCGGTATCGCCGGCCCCAGTGGTGGCACCCCCGACAAACCGGTCGGGACGGTATGGATCGCCTGGAAGCGCCGCGGAGGCTACCCGCATGCTGAATGTCTGCATTTTGCCGGTGACCGCGAGGCTGTCCGCCGCCAAACCGTCGCCCGGTCCTTGGCCGGACTCATGAATTTGCTGAGCTGAAAATCAGAAATTCACCCGGGGCGAACGTCGGCTCGTGGGATACTGTTGGTTGGTGCTGGCCGGATTGTCTCAACCGCTGAGAAGACGGATGGGCAGGATGGCCACCTGCACGACCCATTTGTAATTCAAGACCCAGGAGTCAAACCATGGAAGACAACAAAAAACGCGCGCTGACCTCGGCGCTGGCGCAGATCGACAAACAGTTCGGCAAGGGCACCGTCATGCGCATGGGCGACCGCCAGGCCGACGTGGTCGAGGCCGTTTCCACGGGCTCCCTGGGCCTTGACGTTGCGCTCGGCATTGGCGGCTTGCCCCGTGGCCGTGTGGTCGAAATCTATGGCCCTGAATCCTCGGGCAAAACCACACTGACGCTGCAGGTCATCGCCAACTGCCAGCGAAATGGCGGCACTGCGGCTTTCATCGATGCTGAACATGCTTTGGACCCGGGTTATGCCGAGAAGCTCGGCGTCGATGTCGACAACATGCTGGTATCGCAGCCGGATACGGGTGAGCAGGCGCTGGAAGTGGCCGACATGCTGGTGCGTTCCGGCGCGGTCGACGTGGTCGTGGTCGACTCGGTCGCTGCGCTGACCCCAAAAGCGGAAATCGAGGGTGAAATGGGCGACTCCCATGTCGGCCTGCATGCCCGTCTGATGAGCCAGGCGCTGCGCAAGCTCACCGCAAACATCAAGAAGTCCAACTGCCTCGTCATCTTCATCAACCAGATCCGCATGAAGATCGGCGTCATGTTCGGCAGTCCGGAAACCACCACCGGTGGCAACGCGCTGAAGTTCTATGCATCGGTCCGTTTGGACATTCGCCGCGTCGGTTCGGTCAAACGGGGTGATGAAGTCATTGGCTCGGAAACCCGAGTGAAGGTGGTCAAGAACAAGATGGCACCGCCGTTCCGCCAGGCCGATTTCGAAATTCTGTATGGCGAAGGCATTTCGCGGGAAGGCGAAATCGTCGAGATGGGTGTCAACCACAACCTGGTCGACAAGTCCGGCGCCTGGTACAGCTACAACGGCGAGCGAATCGGTCAGGGCAAGGACAACGCCCGCGTGTTCCTCAAAGAACACGCACATCTGGCGCGCGAAATCGAAGAAAAGCTGCGCGAAAAGCTGATCATCAAGGCAGGCCCGGTGGGCGCAGCGGCGATTGCCGCGGCGGCTGAGGCCGAGGCTGAAGGCTAGCCTCTCGCGCCCATGGGGCGCGAGACACAAGGGCCAAGTGCTCCCTCCCAAACTCTCCCCGAACATCGGGGAGAGCGTTGGCGTGCCCTGAAGTCTGACCTGTGGGAGCGGCTTCAGCCGAGATGCGACGTTGTCTAAACGATTCAAGCCCTCCCCCGTGTTCGGTGACTGTCAAGCCACTTGTCGCTTTTTCGGTTACGCCCCCCGCAGCTCGTCATCCCCGCGA
>JBEIPT010000387.1:0-3792 GCA_040376895.1 Lysobacteraceae bacterium
AACCAGATCGGCGAACCCGACAATGGTTATGGCACCTATCGGCAACCGAATGGTGCGGGTTCCGAAGCATCGCGGATCCAGCGTCAGACCATGGGTGACCGCAGCGGCCAGCAGACATACAGTGATCCGCGTTTTCAGGGAACCGGCCGCGAGTACGACAGTTCGTCCCGCAACAATTGGCGCGAGCCCGGCAGTCGTGAATCCGGTTGGGTAGGCGAAGCTCCGGCGTTGCCGCAGCGTCGTTTCGCCGATCCGGTCGAGCGGACACAGCCTGAACTGACGCGGCCGCAACGTGAAAGCTGGGGTACGCGTGATGCGCAGCCGAGCATGCGTACGCCGGACCCGTCGCCGCGTTTCGAAACGCCTGAACCGCGAGAGTTCAACCGCCCTAGCCGATACGAACGTGCACCCGAGCCCCAGTCGTCGTATCGTTACCAGGCGCCGCAGCGCGAGTCGCGGTTCGAAATGCCACAGCGCAGTGAGCCGCGGTACGAAGCACCTCAGCGTTTCGAGGCGCCCGAGCGCAGCCAACCGCGATATGAAGCGCCGCAGCGTTTTGAGCAGCCGCAAAGATTCGAAGCGCCGCAACGCAGCGAACCGCCTAGATTCGAACGTCAGGAGCGCTCGGAACCGCGTTTCGAAGCCCCGTCACGTGACGACAACGATGGCGGTTCCGCACGCGAATCGATGCGCATCATGCGGGGTAGTGACGAGCAGTAACGCTGTCGTTCGAGAATAAAAACCGCGCCGTGGCTCTGCGAATGAACTTCGCGTGCCACGGCGTTTTTTCTAGTCCGGCGCCATCATCGCCAGATAGTGCAGGTAGGTCTTGCGCAGATCGGCGTTGAACGCACACAAGGTGATTTCGCCGGAGAATCGGTTCTGTCGCAACGCGGAAAGACATTCTTCGACAGCGATTGCACACGCGGCATCAGGCGGAAAGCCGTATATGCCGCAGGAGACGGCCGGAAACGCGATCGATTGCAGCTGGTATTGCCTGGCCAGTACAAAGCACGCGCGATAACACTTGGCCAGCCGCAGATCTTCGCCTTGCCCGCCACCCCGCCAGACTGGGCCGACAGTGTGGATGACAAAATGCGCCGGCAGGTTGAATCCGGGCGTGATGCGAGCTTCACCGGTTGGACATCTTACGCCCGGCCGAATTTCCGGGATTTGGCGGCACGCATCCAGGAGCTGATGTCCGGCGGCTTCATGGATCGCCCCATCGACACCGCCGCCACCCAGCAGCGATTCGTTGGCAGCGTTCACGACAACGTCGACCGTCAGCCGTGTGATGTCAGCCTCGATCACCTTGATCATCATGATTGCACCATCCCTCGAGGCAAGATTCCGTCCTGTGTCGGTACAATGCCAAACATGAGAATCGAAGTGAATGGCGATACACGTGAGTTTGCAGATGGTGCCAGTCTTGCCGAAGTCCTCGAAGCCGAGGGTTTGGCTGGGCGCCGGGTCGCCATCGAAGTCAATCGGGAACTGGTGCCGCGCAGCCGGCATGCCGTCACGATGCTGAAACACGGTGATCGTGTCGAGATCGTGCAAGCCATGGGCGGTGGTTGAGCGGATTGCACGAGGTCCAGAATCCGGAAACTGTGGGGGGCTATTCTGTGGGACTTTAGCCGCGATGCGACGTTGTCCAATCCGTGCAAGCCCTTCCCGGCATCAGCCGCGATTGGGTGCTCGCTCTGATCTTGCTGCATCGCGGCTCAGGTTCATACGGCTTGAACCCAGTTTGTTCAGGCCTGGCGAGGCCTGCCCAGTTGCCGGTCGTGCCAGCGCGAAAACAGCAACTGCGCGAGCAGGGCACCACACAAGGCCAGGAACATGTCCCACTGTGTGTCCCAAATATCGCCTTGCGTTGCCAGGAACGCGTCGGCGCGGCCGCCCATGATCAGTGCCGCCCACCACTCCAGAAACTCGAAAAACGCGCTGAACGCCAGGCAGCAACTGGCCACCAGGTACACCAGCCACGGACCGGGCTTCAGGGGCGTTTTCCGGAGCAGCAGTTCGCGCGCCAGAATCGCCGGAACGAAGCCCTGCATGAAGTGGCCGAGGCGATCGTAGTGATTCCGAGCCAGGTCGAACGCCTCCTGGATCCATAGGCCGATCGGCACCAAGGTGTAGGTGTAACGACCGCCGACACACAGCACGATGGCATGGAACGCGAGCAGCCAACAGAGAAGCCGGGTCATTGGAAATCGCGACCAGAGCGCCATCACCAGTGGCAATCCGATCATGACCCAGACGGTTTCAAGCACCCACGTGAGCCGGTCATTCGGGTTGATCCCTGACCAGACCAGCACCCCGAGCACCAAGAGAATAAGGCCACGGCGTTCCACCAAGGGAAAAGACTGTGGTGCAGGCGTCATCAGAATCCCTTCGCGGCAGTGGCAGAATCGCAAGCGTCCTGTCTTGGGGAGCAGGCGTCAAGCCCGGCGTCATTGATACACTGGCGAACATTGCCCTTTCGATTGAACACCAGCCATGTCTTCGCCAGCCCAACTTGCGCGTTTGCGCCCGCGCCTGTCCGCGGGTCTCGAGACACTGAGTCTCGATCTGTGCGAGCCTGCGATCGACCGTTTGATTCAATACCTTGAGCTGCTGGTGCAGTGGAACCAGGCCTACAATCTCAGTGCAATCCGGGATCCCGACGACATGCTCGGCAAGCATCTGTTCGATGCACTGGCGATGGCACCGCATTGGCACAGCGGCCAGATCGCCGACATGGGGAGTGGGGCGGGACTGCCCGGCGTACCCTTGTCCATCTGTTTCCCCGAGCGGACCGTGCATGTCATCGAATCGAACGGAAAGAAGGCGCGTTTCCTGCGGGAGTGCAAACGCCAGTTGAAGCTGGATGGATTGTTCGTCGACGAATGCCGCGCCGAGGCGTTTCTGCCGACCGCTGCGTTACCCACGGCAACGGCTCGTGCCTTGGCTGAACTGGATCAATTGTGCGCATGGTGTCGGCCCTGGCTCGCCGAAGACGGCGAACTGCTCGCCATGAAGGGCCCCGCGCACGAAATCGAGCTCCAGTCACTGCCGGCAGATTTCCGCCATGAGCGCACCATCGCGCTGAATGTGCCCGAAGTGGTTGGTGAGCGATATCTGGTGATCTTGCGCCGCGTGGCGGGCTGAGCGAGCACTTGGGCAGATTGGACCTGGTGCCGAAACCCAGACTCGAACAACTGACAGGAACGCATATAAGGTATGGATCTTGGGATTGATAGCTAGGTAGATACCCCCGGAAATACCCCCGGAAGACGCTCACTAGAGCGCCAATGGCCGTCTATCCTCTCAAGCGGAGTTCAACCTTTGATGGAATTGTTATGGGTGGTTGCATCGATCCCTGTTCACTCATCTGAAGTAAGTAGGTCCCCTCGATAGTTCGCCCAACTGTGTATAGGAACATCGTCAATTCGACTTGTATCGCAAAATCGCGATCGGCAAATTGGCCATAAGGCATCAGTTGGCCGACTCGTCGCGAAAACAGAAATTTGCTAACAAATTTGGTCGGAAACATCGGATCGGCCGACATTGACTTGTCCGTCGAACTGAATGGCATCTCGGTGTATCCGTTTGATCGCCTCCAATCTTCCAGGCCGAAATCCGAAGTGTCCGGAGCTAGCACACACTTTAGCCCACAGTCAGACCGTTCTATCCATCCGTATCGCACAACGGCCTTGAAACGCTTTGGAAGAAAGTCTTCCTCCGGATTTATGGATCTGATTTCGCCATCGCAGATTTCCTCGAAGCTCTTTAGTCCAGGGCCAAGCG